>NZ_CAXSTD010000053.1:0-518 GCF_964240315.1 Blautia sp. Marseille-P2398 | reverse complement strand
GAAAATCTCACAGTCGGACAACTTCTGGATGTGTGGGCAGAGGAGGAATTAAAAACAGGTACGCTCAGCAATGGTACTGTGGAGAATTACCTCGGAACAATCCGAAATATCAAGAAACACCCATTGGCAGAACGGAAATTAAAAAATGTAACCTCTGAGCATTTGCAATCCTTCTTTGATTTGCTTTCCTTTGGGGGAGTTCATCCCGATGGAAAAGAGAAAAAGGGTTACAGCAAAGATTACATCCATTCTTTTTCCGCAGTCATGCAGCAGTCCTTCCGCTTTGCAGTATTTCCAAAACAGTATATTACGTTCAATCCCATGCAGTATATTAAACTGCGGTATCAGACGGACGAAGTTGATTTGTTTTCGGATGAGGACATGGACGGAAATATCCAACCAATTTCACGAGAAGATTATGAAAGACTGCTTACGTATCTTCAAAAAAAGAACCCAGCCGCAATACTTCCAATCCAGATAGCCTATTATGCCGGGCTTCGTATTGGAGAAGCCTGTGG
>NZ_CAXSTD010000052.1:0-587 GCF_964240315.1 Blautia sp. Marseille-P2398 | reverse complement strand
CTCGTTCAGGGTTTCCCCCATTGACGAAAATTCCCTACTGCTGCCTCCCGTAGGAGTTTGGGCCGTGTCTCAGTCCCAATGTGGCCGTTTACCCTCTCAGGCCGGCTACGCATCATCGCCTTGGTGGGCCGTTACCTCACCAACTAGCTAATGCGCCGCAGGTCCATCCATGTTCACGCCTTGATGGGCGCTTTAATATACTGAGCATGCGCTCTGTATACCTATCCGGTTTTAGCTACCGTTTCCAGCAGTTATCCCGGACACATGGGCAGGTTACCTACGTGTTACTCACCCGTTCGCCACTAAGTCTCTTTGGAAGCAAGCTTCCTCGAAACTTCGTTCGACTTGCATGTATTAGGCATGCCGCCAGCGTTCATCCTGAGCCAGGATCAAACTCTCCATTTGATTTAGCTCTAACGCATGACTTGCGTTTGAATTTCATTTTTGTTATCGTTATACCGAGAATATTGTTTTCTCAAATAATTGACGTTTCCTGTTCAGTTTTCAAAGACCGAAATTTCTATTTCGTGCGCCCTTGTTTCTCATCAGCGCTCGTATATAATACAACACATATCCCTGTGTGTCAA
>NZ_CAXSTD010000051.1:0-649 GCF_964240315.1 Blautia sp. Marseille-P2398 | reverse complement strand
AACGAATCATGAAAGCTTATCTCAGCCTATAATGAAAATAGGATACTGACTCCACTACTTTTTTCACTTCTCTTTTTGCCTTACAATAGTCTTAGGCAGGATTAAGTTTGATTGCACCTTGGAGGATTTGCACCCCGTTTGTCAACGTAAATGATTTGCCCTTGAGCACAGCATATTGTCGCACCTTTTATGAATAGCACGAGTAGCAAAGTCCGTATTATCTCGGGCAAATCTCCTGCCAATTCTATAGTAAAGGAGTTGTTCTGTATGAAAGACCTTCTGGAAATTTCCTGTGGACTGGATGTCCACAAAGAAAAAATTGTTGCATGTATCCTGACTGGTCCTCTGGGCAAGCCAACCCGTTCTGAAATCCGTGAGTTTTCTACATTGATTCCGGATATGATAGCATTACGGAATTGGATCGTTTCTAAAAACTGCCATCATGTAGCTATGGAAAGCACCGGTATCTATTGGATGCCGATTTATGAAATACTGGAGGATGCTTTCTCTGGTGACATTACCCTGCTTGTTGTAAATGCACGCCATATGAAAAATGTTCCTGGCAAAAAGACCGATATGCGGGATTCCGAATGGATTTCCACCTTGCTTCGCGCCGGACTTTTGAACGGAAGTTTTATTCCCGAAAAAA
>NZ_CAXSTD010000050.1:0-671 GCF_964240315.1 Blautia sp. Marseille-P2398 | reverse complement strand
CGGTACTGCTTCTTCCCGCATGCAATGCTCCTCTACCAACCTTTCGGTTCCTTAGTTTCGGTGGCGCGTTTCAGCCCCGGACATTTTCGGCGCAGGACCTCTCGACCAGTGAGCTATTACGCACTCTTTGAATGGATGGCTGCTTCTGAGCCAACATCCTGGTTGTCTTCGAAATCCCACATCCTTTTCCACTTAACGCGCACTTGGGGACCTTAACTGAAGGTCTGGGCTCTTTCCCTTTTGACCGCCCAACTTATCTCGTGCAGTCTGACTCCCGATAATCGATTACGCGGCATTCGGAGTTTGATATTCTTCGGTAGGCTTTGACGCCCCCTAGGAAATTCAGTGCTCTACCTCCGCAAATCTGTATCGAGGCTAGCCCTAAAGCTATTTCGAGGAGAACCAGCTATCTCCGGGTTCGATTGGAATTTCTCCCCTATCCACACCTCATCCCCACCCTTTTCAACGGATGTGGGTTCGGTCCTCCACTACCTCTTACGGCAGCTTCAACCTGGACATGGATAGATCACCCGGTTTCGGGTCTACTCCTACTGACTTAAGGCCCTCTTAAGACTTGGTTTCCCTACGGCTCCGCACCTGAAGTGCTTAACCTTGCCAGTAAGCGTAACTCGCCGGACCGTTCTACAAAAAGTACGCGGTCGCACATATAA
>NZ_CAXSTD010000049.1:0-693 GCF_964240315.1 Blautia sp. Marseille-P2398 | reverse complement strand
CACTTCCACCTCTGCCCTATCTACCTCGTCGTCTTCAAGGGGGTTTACTTCTTTCGAATGGGATATCTCATCTTAAGGGGGGCTTCACGCTTAGATGCCTTCAGCGTTTATCCCTTCCGGGCTTGGCTACTCGGCCGTAGACTTGGCAGTCTAACCGATGCACCAGCGGCCCGTCCATCCCGGTCCTCTCGTACTAAGGACAGCTCCTCTCAGATATCCTACGCCCACGCCGGATAGGGACCGAACTGTCTCACGACGTTCTGAACCCAGCTCGCGTACCGCTTTAATGGGCGAACAGCCCAACCCTTGGGACCTACTACAGCCCCAGGATGCGATGAGCCGACATCGAGGTGCCAAACCACTCCGTCGATGTGAACTCTTGGGAGTGATAAGCCTGTTATCCCCAGGGTAGCTTTTATCCGTTGAGCGATGGCATTCCCACTTAATACCACCGGATCACTAAGCCCTACTTTCGTACCTGCTCCACCCGTCGGTGTCGCAGTCAAGCTCCCTTCTGCCTTTGCACTCTTCGAATGGTTTCCGTCCATTCTGAGGGAACCTTTGGGCGCCTCCGATACCCTTTCGGAGGCGACCGCCCCAGTCAAACTCCCCGTCTGGCATTGTCCCACCGCCGGGTCACGGCGGCTGGTTAGAAACCCAATACTGCAAGGGTGGTATCCCAACAGCGGCTCC
>NZ_CAXSTD010000048.1:0-798 GCF_964240315.1 Blautia sp. Marseille-P2398 | reverse complement strand
AAAAACTGAACCTTGACAACAAATGTTTTCAACAATTATGAAAGCATCACTATAAAGCAGTCACAGTATTGGCTGCCTGTAGTGAGAGATTGATCGTATTTAAGAAAGGCTAGCTTTGAGCTTCCACATGATAACCATGTTTTTCCAATTCCCGTATATAACGAGAAAGCTGTTTTTGTTCACAGTGCTTACGTCTTGTTTCAAAACAGGATTCGTCAAATAGAGTTCCTTGTTTTAACATTGTGTAGATGATGACAAGAAGTTTTCGGGCAAGTGCGACAATCGCTTTTTTGGCTCCTTTTTTCTGTTTGATTCTCCAGTACCATGCCGAAAGATAAGTGTTGCGTTTCCCTGCAATCACCCAGGCAATTTCGCAGAGCATACTTTTTATGTAAGGATTGCCTTTTGTGACAGAGGTGCTTTTTCGTTTTCCAGCACTTTCGTTATTACCTGGGCACAAACCGGCCCATGAGCAGATGTGTTCCGCAGTTTTAAACGGCTTCATATCAATACCGATTTCAGCAATAATTGCACAGGAAGCAGTTGTGCTTATTCCATAGATGCTATTCAACTGCTCAACCTGCAGGGCAAATGGAGCCATATCTTCCTCGAGACTCGTTTCAATTTCAGCAAGATGTTTCTTTAAAGAATCATAATGAGTCATGAGAATCCTTAAAAATGCCTTTTGGTGTTCTGACAGTGTTCCGTTCACGGACATGAGAATTTCATCAATACGGTTTCTGGTCTTGGTTTTGAGACAAGAATCTAAAGCAGTTTTATCAATCTGCCCATGTTCAA
>NZ_CAXSTD010000046.1:0-974 GCF_964240315.1 Blautia sp. Marseille-P2398 | reverse complement strand
GGCATTGTCCCACCGCCGGGTCACGGCGGCTGGTTAGAAACCCAATACTGCAAGGGTGGTATCCCAACAGCGGCTCCATGGCAACTGGCGTTACCATTTCTCAGCCTCCCACCTATCCTGTACATGCAATACCGAGTCCCAGTACCAGACTGGAGTAAAGCTCCATGGGGTCTTTCCGTCCTGGCGCAGGTAACCAGCATCTTCACTGGTACTTCAATTTCACCGGATGCATTGTCGAGACAGCGCTCAAATCATTACGCCTTTCGTGCGGGTCGGAACTTACCCGACAAGGAATTTCGCTACCTTAGGACCGTTATAGTTACGGCCGCCGTTTACTGGGGCTTAAATTCAAAGCTTCGCGTTACCGCTAACCTCTCCTCTTAACCTTCCAGCACCGGGCAGGCGTCAGCCCATATACCTCACCTTTCGGTTTCGCATAGACCTGTGTTTTTGCTAAACAGTTGCTTGAGCCTATTCTCTGCGGCCTGGTTTCCCAGGCACCCCTTATCCCTAAGTTACGGGGCCATTTTGCCGAGTTCCTTGACAATGCTTCTTCCGCCGGCCTTAGGATTCTCTCCTCATCCACCTGTGTCGGTTTACGGTACGGGTACGGTATAAACGATAGCGGCTTTTCTTGACGCATGGCTCACGGACTTCGCTACTTTATTTCGCTCCGCATCACGGCTTCCCATTGCCACCCGGATTTGCCAAAGTGACTGGTACCCCGCTTGCACCGGGCTTTCCATTCCCGGCTTCCGCTTTCCTTACGTGTCCCCACAGTTCTGTCATACCGCAGTACAGGAATCTCCACCTGTTGTCCATCGGCTACGACTCTCGTCCTCGCCTTAGGCCCCGACTTACCCAGAGCAGATCAGCTTTACTCTGGAAACCTTGGATATTCGGCCATAAGGATTCCCACCTTATTCTCGCTACTCATTCCGGCATTCTCTCTTCCATGCAGTCCACAGCTCCTT
>NZ_CAXSTD010000045.1:0-1120 GCF_964240315.1 Blautia sp. Marseille-P2398 | reverse complement strand
GAGAGTATGAAACTTTTTCTGTAAAATAATGTTTATAAGGTTCTTCTATGATACAATAAATATCATTAGGAGGGCCTTTTATTATGGCAAGACAAAAGAAACCTGTACATCGTGTACAAATGACAGAAGGAAAACGAAACATCATCCATCAGCTCCTGGAAGAGTACGATATCCAGTCTGCAGAAGACATTCAGGATGCGCTCAAGGATCTTTTAGGCGGCACCATTAAGGAAATGATGGAAGCTGAAATGGATGATCATCTTGGTTACGAAAAATCCGAACGCTCAGATAATGATGATTATCGCAATGGTTATAAGCGGAAACAGGTCAACAGCCGGTATGGCTCGATGGAAATCGAAGTGCCACAGGATCGCAAATCAACGTTTGAACCACAGGTTGTGAAAAAACGTCAGAAAGATATTTCCGATATTGATCAGAAGATCATTTCCATGTATGCCAAAGGAATGACTACCCGGCAGATTTCCGAAACCATCGAAGATATTTATGGCTTTGAAACTTCTGAAAGCTTTATTTCTGATGTGACTGATAAGATCCTGCCACAGATCGAAGACTGGCAGAACCGGCCACTGGACGAGGTCTATCCCATTCTCTACATTGATGCAATCCATTATTCTGTAAGGGATAATGGCGTGATCCGAAAGCTTGCTGCTTACGTGATTCTGGGAATCAACACGGAAGGGAAAAAAGAAGTTTTAACCATCAGTGTTGGCGATAACGAAAGCGCAAAATACTGGCTTTCCGTTATGAATGAACTGAAAAATCGTGGTGTCAAAGATGTATTAATCATCTGTGCCGATGGTTTAACCGGAATCAAAGAAGCGATCGCAGCAGCTTTTCCAAAGACGGAATACCAGCGCTGTATTGTACACCAGGTAAGAAACACGTTGAAATATGTCCCGGATAAAGACAGAAAAGCCTTCGCTGCGGATCTGAAAACCATTTATCAGGCCACAGATGAAAAGAAAGCTCTGGCAGCCTTAGAGCGTGTAACAGAAAAATGGACACCGAAATATCCGAATTCCATGAAGCGCTGGAAGGATAACTGGGACGCAATCTCGCCGATCTTTAAATTTTCAACGACGGTCAGAACGGTGATTTA
>NZ_CAXSTD010000044.1:0-1176 GCF_964240315.1 Blautia sp. Marseille-P2398 | reverse complement strand
CCCTTATTTCCCTTGTGATTATCTCATAAGGGCAAAAATAAGGGAAACTACATATCATTTCACTAATGGACAGGCGGGAAAGCCTATAAAATGGGGAAAGTTAGAGAGATAATTATATAAATTCTAGTTTGACGGAGTAATAGATATGAAAATCCGAGAAGTGAATGAGAATAAAAAGCAATTTATAGCATTATTGTTATTAGCTGATGAGCAGGAAAATATGATTGATCACTATCTTGAAAAAGGTACTATGTATGTACTTGAAGATGGTAATGTAAAAGCTGAATGTGTCGTTACTGATGAAGATAATGGAATACTTGAAATTAAAAATATTGCAGTTGATCCTCAGAATCAAGGACAGGGCTATGGGAAAGCATTGATTGACTTCCTTGTAAGTAAATATGCAGATGAATATTCTATTTTGCAGGTTGGAACAGGTGACAGCCCGTTGACCGTACCGTTTTATGAAAAATGCGGATTTGTCCGATCTCACAATATTCCGAATTTCTTTACGGACAATTATGACCACCCAATTTATGAGTGTGGTGTACAGTTAATAGATATGGTATATTTGCAAAGATGTTTATAACTTCTAATTTGGAAGGGGGGACTGCTATGCTGAGAAAGTTGAATTGTTTTTTAAATATCGTTATTGGTTCATTCATAGGAGTTTTCATTGGATTCGGAATTTATAAGTTCTGGCACTTTAAAACCTATCCAAATTTATATGCCATGCAGTCTGCACCGTGGTACACAGAGTTACTGTTGGATGGTGCCTTGGTGGCAGTTTTGGTGGTCGTATGTATTATCCTAAAGCTGATTATTTGGAGGAAGTTAAAGCCATAACTTCTTATATAAAAAATTGAGAAATCGTAAAATTTAAGAAAAAGAAATGCACAGTTCTTAGTTTATCGGGAGCTGTGCATTTTTGTAAATAAATACTTTTAATTAGCCGATTACGGCATCCGCTGCTGTAAAATGTTCCAGGGAATTTTCTTTTACCTGAATGCAGATATAAGTAATTCCGGAAATATCGGATGCAAAAAACTGACGCTTTGCAGCAGGTGCGATTTTTAGCCAGTCTCCAGTTGAAAGGCTGATTTCTTCTCCATCAATTATGGCTTTGCCGTTACCTGAAAGAATTCCATAGATTTCTTCATTTTCTTTATGAGAATG
>NZ_CAXSTD010000043.1:0-1365 GCF_964240315.1 Blautia sp. Marseille-P2398 | reverse complement strand
AGAAGTGAAAAAAGTAGTGGAGTCAGTATCCTATTTTCATTATAGGCTGAGATAAGCTTTCATGATTCGTTGACAATTGAAGGAGCTGATACATCTTGAGAAACATGCTTACCGGAGTTAATCCGGCTCGTGCAGGCGAAGACTCCTATGGGAAGAGCGAAGCAATAATGATACCACCGAAAGGTATAGGACCTCTGCTGAAACAGAGACTGTGGCTGTATTTTTGCAGTCGGGTTATCTGGAATGATAACGATCAGATGTATATGTACAGACAAAGCCCAAATGCGAATACTTAGATTTTCTTATTTATATTACAGGAGAAATCCTGTAGCAAGTGGGGAATGGTTCGACTCCATTCCTCATTTTTTCGTGCAGAAAATGCACAGATTATTATCCTGTTTGAAATACCAGGGAAAGGTGTTGCAGGAAGAAAGGGAGGACAAGAAGCAAGAATACGATTGTTTTAATGGGTAGACTTGCCAGAGATCCAGAAACTAAGCTGGCATCTACGCAAAAGGGACAAACCAAAGTATCCAGGTTTCCACTGGTAGTAAAAAGAAATCGCACGAGCAAAGCATTTGTAGTGATGATCACAGCTTATGGAAATAATGCAGAATTTGTGGAGAAATATCTTGAAAAAGGAATTAAGATTGCTCTTTCCGGAGAGTTAGTAATCTCTCAGATCAAAGATGAACAGACTGGAACTGCATCCTATTATACCGAAGTCATTATGGATGATGTGGAATTTGCAGAAGCCAAAACAAAAAAAGAAGAATCTGATGGATTTCAACCAGCAGAGAAGAGAAAAATTCCATTTGATATACCAGAAGAACTTGAACAAGAAATGCCATTTCGATAGGAGGACAAGATTTATGAGAAAATACTTTTTAGAATTATTTGCAATAGGATTGGTTGATTCAGAAGGAAGAATCAATTCAGAACATATGACAAGTGATGCGCTTATGACTTCCATGAAAACAATGGAAGAGCTGACAAAAATGAAAATGGATCGTTTAGTTTTGGAAACAACAATGGAGATGATCTTATGTATGTTTGAGTCATGTGACACAGAGGAATTTACAGAAATATTAGGCAAGCTGCTTGGCGGAAAACAGACTTCTAAAGTGACAGCTCATTTGGAAGCACTGGAGGAATTACTGACAGAAGAGGAATATAGAGGTTTCCTTGCAGAATATCTTGGTTGGTTAGCTTGGTTAGTAGCTTGGTCAGTTATTGGATTGACTCGGAACAGCTCTACCCGAAACATATTATCGAATTCCTGAAATCTGAGACTGTGAGAAAAAGTCTGTAAATAAGATTCTTCTATGATATGCAAGGGTGGCAAGCCTGAAAATCAGGCTTCTC
>NZ_CAXSTD010000041.1:0-1695 GCF_964240315.1 Blautia sp. Marseille-P2398 | reverse complement strand
CAATGGTATTTAGATAATCTATACCCTTAGTTAGTCTTAAGGGTCTAACAAAAAGATTACAAAAGCCTTGACTTTTAAGCTGGAATCTGCGGCCGCTCTCATTACTGATATTATTGTGAGGTAATGAGAGCGGCCTTTGAATTAGAAATTAAAATTTTTCTAATTCAGGAGGCACATACCTATGTTCCATTTAAAACTTAAAGATACTCTTAAGCATTCTATAGCAACGGTTACATCGCATATGGATTCCTTTGTTTATAATCCGGGACGCGATTATTCTCGTATACGAAAACTTTCTCCAGATCATGTTATTTCGTTCCTTATTTCTCAAGGCGCTTCATCCACGAAATGCGAATTTCTGGATTTCTTTCAAATGTCAGAGGATCTCCCTTCTATATCTGCCCTAAATCAAAGGCGTTCCCAAATGATGCCAGAGGCTCTGGAAGCTGTATTCCATGAGTTTACTTCTTCTTCCGAAAAGCTTGAACTTTCAAAGCAGGAACAGCAGTATCAATACATTGCTGCTGATGGTTCTACTACTTCTTTTTTCAGCTTTTCAAAGTATTCGTCTGATGATTATTTTATCTCAGAAGGACATTCTGCCTCCGGCTTTTACAGCATACACATTAATGCCTTTTATGACATAAATAAACGGATCTATACCGATGCCATTCTTCAGTCTGCACACAAAAAAGATGAGTTCCTTGCTTTTTGCCAGCTTGTAGACAGACATATCCCTCACCCGGATCAAAGAACTATTTTTATCGGGGACAGAGGGTATTGCTCTTATAACAACATGGCTCACGTGATCGAAAAAGAACAGTATTTTGTTTTTCGTACAAAAGACATTACAAGCAAAGGGTTGATTGGGAACTTTGTTTTTCCGGATTCTGATACATTTGATATAACTGTTGACGTAACTCTTACGAGATCCCATCGTAAATCTATAAAAATCAAAGATGGTTTTTACCGAAGATATGTTGACCAGGCAGCTTCTTTTGACTACATAAAATATGGCTCAGAAGATACTTATGATCTGACTTTTCGGATCGTACGGTTTCCAATATCAGAAGATACTTATGAATGCCTTGTGACAAATCTTCCGGAAAAAAACTTTCCTGTTGAAAAGCTTAAAGAAATCTATAATTCCAGATGGGGGATCGAATCCTCTTTTCGAAAATTGAAATATACGATTGGATTAAGTCATTATCACAGCTATAAACCTGATTTTATAAAACAGGAAATATGGGCGAAGTTTATCGCTTATAATGCCACGGAACTTCTTGTTGCTCATACTGTAGTCGTTCATGGGAAACGTAAATATTCCTATAAAGTAAACTTTACGCTTGCTGCACATATATGCAGAATCTATCTCCGTCTCCACACGGAGACAGATTCCATAAATGTGATGGCACTGTTACAAAAGGAATTAGTCCCGATCCGCTGCGATCGACAATTCCCAAGACTTAAAACGGCTCATTTCAGAAAACCCAAATATCTGATATACCGTGTTTCCTAAACAGTATCATCAACTGATAGTATATCACTTTTTCAAGCAGATGAAAATCTGCTTATTTGTCGTTGACAAAACGAACAAGAATTTAACCATTTTCATATTTCATAAATTTTTCAAGGCATTTCTTTTTAAATGTCAAGTAATCTCCGGAATATGCTTTATTTATCTAAATACCATTG
>NZ_CAXSTD010000040.1:0-1722 GCF_964240315.1 Blautia sp. Marseille-P2398 | reverse complement strand
GCTTGAATGAAAAAGTAAATTCTACATTCTAACACACCTTGATTTTATGCGGGATTAAATTCTATTTTCGGAGATACACAACTTAATTTTTTTAGTATATAATGCTTTTATACGGAATAAACAGCATAGTTTTTTGCATGATAAAAGGACATCTGGAAATAGTGTGCAGGACTAAATTCCACATGTCTGTTGGAAAGACTAAATTCTATGCAATGAAACTTGCCTGTGCCTGTATTGTTATTATTATTTTATTAATGCTGGTATCAATGTGACTTCATCGGCTGGTATCTCTGCCAATCCTAATGCTTTATGAAGTCTGTTATCCAGCAGGAGACGGGATACTTCATATGGACTGTGTCCATTGAGGCTGTCCCGTTTTTCGCTGTTGATATGATTTAATAACAGCAGCGTTGTCTTGTCTGTCATTTTTTCAAAGCTTGTTCCTTTTGGAAGGACATACCTTATATATTCATGATTCTTTTCAATAGCACCTTTTTGATCAGAACGGTTGGGATCACAATAATAAATACGTGTGCGTACTTCCCCATTTTTGCTATATTCCAGACTCTGCCGGTCCTGAAATTCATGTCCGTTGTCCGTAAGTATCACTTCGAAAAGTTTCTGGAACAGTTCAATTCCAAGTAATTCTGTTAAATGATCAAAAATCCTGGTTACTTCTTTCTGGGTCTGTTCTTCTAAAAGAAACATAAGCATAAGGCTACAGTTTCGAAAGAACATAGTCAGAAAGCAGGGACTGGTACCTTTTGCTCCTTCAACGGTATCCATCTCGACTACATAAACAGATTTGTTCGCTGCGATATATTCCAGAAATTCTTTATAGCTCCTATCTTTTCGGAAACTTCTGTCTTTAAGGCTGGCAGTAGTTTTTCTTTTCCGCTGCTTGTATACCACTTTACGGCGCAGATCTATGTTTCTGGCTTGAAAAACGCCACGGTTTATGTAAGAATATATGGTTCTTCTGGAACAGGCGATCTCATCAGCATGAGATGCGTAGATGTGGGCAATAGATTGTCCTTTTTTGAGAAGCGGTGACAACAGGATGTCCAGTTTCTGTATACTTTCCGGTGTCTGATTGATTCCTTCTCTGCTTGTGGTTCTAAGGGCTTCATAGGTGTCCTGGGCGTATTTTGAAGAATAAATCTTTTTGTCCATCATGCAATTCGTTTTCTTGCTGCATCCATTGCACACATAAGGCGGTTTATTTAATTTCTCACATTCTCTTGGTTTATAAAATTTACAGACATCGCTGCATCTGAATTTTCTGCAGAGGACACATTTGTGCCGGCATTCATTATCACCGCACATATGCATGACATTACATATATTTGTCCGGGGCTTTGAACAATCATAATTATTTGCACAGGGAATAGGGGCAAATGCATCTGTACTTCTTTCCCTGATAATAGAATGACGTCTGACTTCTTTGGATATGGTACTTGGATCCTTGTTTAATTCTATTGCAATACTTCTAAATGAATCACCGTTATTTAAATGCTGTTCGATTATAATACGTGCAGATAAGTCAAGATGTTTTTGGTTACCCTTTGGTCTTCCTGTATTCATTTTATCCTCCTTCTGCACAGGCAGGGGATCATCTGCAGTAGTATTTTATAAAAAGAAGAAGGAAAAATCCATGCAGAAGTAAATTCTACAGGTATAGAATTTACTCTTGCAAGGTAGAATTTAAAAATACATTTAACC
>NZ_CAXSTD010000039.1:0-1731 GCF_964240315.1 Blautia sp. Marseille-P2398 | reverse complement strand
TGAAAAGCGGAGGAGTTAAGAAAGTTTCCTTATTTTGCGTAGATGTCCTTATCGTCTTCAAAGAGTCATAGGTGCGGTTAATACAAAGACCGCATATAGCCGTTTGGATCATTTATCAACTCCGAAGCAGCAATCACTTGTAAGTCATGAGCATATCAAACACAATCACATTACATGCAATTGAAGAATTACACGGGAATATAGCAAAAGATGTGTAAATAGTAAAAAGCGGGTAAGAATGTAGATACGAAACATACTTACAGGAGGAAAAATACTATGAACACATCTTTTATTTCGACAAAGCAGATCAAGGACCTTGTGAATGAACAAAAGTTTACATCAACACAGGACATTATGGAGTGCATGAAAGGCATGTTTGCGGATGTTTTAGAACAGACCTTACAGGCTGAAATGGATCAGCATTTAGGCTATGATCGCGCTGAAAGAACATCTTGTGAAGGGAAGAAAAACTATCGCAATGGCACTGTGAAACGCACAATGAAAACACAATTAGGTGAAGTAGATGTAAACGTACCACGTGATCGTAACGGCGAATTTGAGCCGCAGATCATTGGGAAATATCAGAGAAATGCCGATGGCATCGAGGAGCGCATCCTTTCCTTGTATGCTACTGGAATGTCCACAAGAGATATCAAAGATCAGATTAAAGGACTGTACGATGTAGAGATTTCAGAAGGACTGGTAAGCAAGATCAGCGAGCGCATTCTGCCCGAAGTAACAGAATGGCAAAACAGACCCTTAGAAGCCTTCTATCCATTCATATTTATGGATGCGATCCATTATAAGATCAGAGAAGATCATCAGGTTGTGACCAAAGCAGCCTATGTTGTTTTAGGCATCAACAACGAAGGAATGAAGGAAGTTTTAGGATTGTGGGTAGGTGCGAGTGAATCAGCGAAATACTGGATGGGAGTGCTGAATGAGTTGAAAAGCAGAGGGGTTAAGGATGTTTCCTTGTTCTGCGTAGATGGTCTTACAGGCTTCAGAGAAGCCATAGGAGCTGTCTATCCAAAGGCACGTATTCAGCGTTGTATTATCCATCAAATTCGCAACAGCACACGCTTCGTGAGTTATAAGCATATCAAGGAGTTCATGAGGGATTTAAAAACTGTTTACCAAGCAAATACAGAGGAACAGGCACTGAATCAGTTAGCAATTTTCAAGGATAAATGGGGCAAGCAATATCCAACCGCAGTACGTAGCTGGGAAGAGAATTGGGATATACTAAGCACATACTTTGATTATCCAGTTGAAATCCGCAAAATCATTTACACGACAAATGCGATCGAAGGATTGAACAGACAGTTCAGAAAAGTCACGAAAACAAAGACGGTTTTTCCAAATGATGACAGTTTGAGAAAGATGCTTTACTTGGCTATTCAGAACCTCAGCAGCAAATGGACACAGAGATGTCGAAACTGGGATATGATTCAAAATCAACTTGCCATTATGGAAGCAGTAGAAGCATAATGAGTAAAGATAAAGGCATATAAAAAAATCAGTATAACCCTTGATGAATTGGGCATACTGATAATACATAAACAGATGATGATTAGACATGATTCGTCATCTACTATCTAAACCTGTCGATTTTTACTTACACATAATTCTTCACATTCCCTATCCGCAGACAATTATGGAAAGGGCTTTGTGCAGATTAGACTGTACATTCCCTTTTTTGTTAAGTATAAACTACATAACAGGCTTTAT
>NZ_CAXSTD010000038.1:0-2541 GCF_964240315.1 Blautia sp. Marseille-P2398 | reverse complement strand
AATCGTTAAGGAAAGAATCGAAGGTGGTGCAAACGAAAAAGCAGTATGGAGACTTTTCATTAACTGCCCTTTCGTTTGCATCAATTTCGATTTTTTCTGGTTGAACAAAGCGCGTCAACTCTATATGGACTTTTAATTATGACACTCTATTTATAATAGGATAGCGTGTACACATAGAAACACATAGAATTTATAATTCAGTCCTGTATTATGACACCAGAAATAAGCCTCCCTAAGGAAGCTAAAAAAATATACAGTTATGATACGTTAACAGAGCATATGTGGTTTTGGTTTTATAAAATGTTGTTCTGTAGGCAGAGGAATAATCTTACCACCACAGGAAGAACACTTGCATATATCTTTATTATAAAGAAGACGGATAATGGCAGGTGCATCCATATCTTTCAGCTTGGAAATATATTTTTTGCAACCAAGGATGTTTCTGCATAGGGTAATCTTTTTCTTCTTATTTCTGGATGAAAGAAGACCATAGTGCCTGATACGTACAAAACGTTTTGGAGGAACATGCATTAAAAATCGACGGATAAATTCCTCGCCGGATATGGTGATCTCTTTCCAAAGCCCTTGGTTTTTGTAATCTTTAGCGGAAAAAGTAACTGTAGATTCTGTCATGTCTTTGATACGGTAGTTGCTGATAGCAATCCGGTGGGTGTATTTTCCAAGGTATCTGATGACAGATTCGGCACCGTCAAATGGTTTCTTGCAATAAGGAATCCATTCCTTTGTATAGCAGGTATTTAATAATTCCTTGAAAGTATAGTAGTTTTTGTAAGGTGCAGCCGGCCCATGAAATTCAAGCCTGTCATTTTCCCAGAGCTGCTTAAGTTCAGCCATATATTTTCCACGAAATATTTTGGAGATCACCTTAATCGGAAGAAAAAACTCTTTCCCGTTGTCTTTCCAATGACTTTTCACATCCAGCCCTCCACCAAGAACAATCGCATGGATATGAGGATGAAAATTCATGGTGCTTCCCCATGTATGGAGGATACAGATATAGCCGATATCAGTCCCAAGATATTTACTATCAGCAGCAAGTTCACTGAGAGTATCTGAAGCCGCATGATAAAGAGCAGTGTATAAGAATTTCTGGTTGCTGTAGATAATGGGATTAAGTTCTTTTGGAACTGTAAAAACTACATGGAAATAAGGAGCATCTAAGATATCCTCACGCCGTGCATCTACCCATTTTTCTTTTGGAAACTCCTGACACATAGGACAGCATCTGTCACGGCAGGAGTTATAGTGGACTGACATGCAGCCGCAGTCCTCGCATACGCTTACATTCACACCAAAGGCACCGGTTTTGCAATTCATGATGTGATAAGCGGTCTTTCGCTGAGCGGGAGAAATACTATGTGTGGATTCAAAAGATGGATAAAAACGATGAAAAACATCCTGAATCGTACAATCCTTACTCATGATTTACCACCTTCCGGGTTGTCGAACGGGCTGCGGATTCCAAGAAGTGTCTTGTTGCTCACATGAAGGTAAACATCTGTAGAGCGAGGATCAACATGTCCCAGAAGTGACTGGATATATTTTATATCTGTGCCACTTTCGAATAGGTGGCTGGCAAAACTATGACGGCACGCATGAGAGGAAACATGACGGTTAATGCCGGCGAGTTTAGCACTTTTCTTAAAGAACTGGTTAACACTGGCTATATCAAGATATCCACCGGACCAGGAACTTGGGAAAAGGATATCTTTAGGGCGACCACATTTGTACCAATACTCTGTGAGAAGGTCTAAATTTTTTTGAGACAGAATTGTATACCTGTCAATTCTGCCTTTGGTTTCACGAACATGAATTGTCATGTTGGTACGTGAAATGTCATCATAATGAAGATGAACAACCTCTGATACACGTAATCCGGAAGAATACATAGTTGCAATAATCGCTTTATGCTTCAGATTCGGAGTGGCGTCAATGATTGCATTTATTTCATCGCGGGATAGAACAGCAGGAAGATTTCGCTCTCTTTTCATAGCCGGAACAGTGTCATCATCCCAGAGAATCTTCAGCACCTTTTTATATAAGAACTTGATTGCAGACCGATAGTGATTGTGAGTTTCAGGAGACCTTCCTTCCAGACGTTTGGCAGTAAGAAAACTTTCCGCATCTTCAAGTGTAAGATCAGAAACATTTTTTCCAATCCAACGAAGGAAGTAACTGACATCAGAGCAATACAGTTGAATAGTTCTTTCACGCAGGTTACGTTTTTCCGCTTCATTGCGGATGGATTCAAAAATATCTTTATACATAATAAAACCTCCAGAATAAATAGTGTTAATAATTACATCTACCTATTCGGAGGTGCGTTAGCGTCATAATTCCGATTGCGGAAGAGACTGGAAAATGTTATTCTTATCATAGGCAGTGGAGCTTTCTTAGTTCAGTTGTTTCGTGTGGTAACTTAACAATAACGGATTATGGAAAGTAATTCCACTGCTTTTTTAATAAAAATAAAACTGCGCCACAGCCTTGGCAGGCCATCGCGCAGCGATTTTGTTCAAT
>NZ_CAXSTD010000037.1:0-2802 GCF_964240315.1 Blautia sp. Marseille-P2398 | reverse complement strand
AAAAATCCATGCAGAAGTAAATTCTACAGGTATAGAATTTACTCTTGCAAGGTAGAATTTAAAAATACATTTAACCTCTATATTTTTGATTTCTGTGGAAATTTTGAGTTCTTCCGCATGAATAAAGGACGTGCCACTGCAAATATGATTGCACTTCAGGGAGCAATTTTTCAACTGGAATTTGAGATTGCCTATAAATTGCAGGGAGCCGCTTATCAGACAGAACGATTGATTACCTATCGTAAATCTCTGGTAGAGCATATGGCTGGAAAGGTGCAGGAGTTAAACCGAGAAAATTTTGCGGTGCGTCAGCACTTAAAATATGTGGATATTTATGCTGTTGAAGAAAATTATAAGGTTCTTACTTATGAGGACACTCTGGCAGTGCGGGACGAATTATCTCCATTGATCAGACCTGAAAATGATGATGCGAAAGCTTTGCGTTTTGATGCTCTTCTGTATGGAATTGAACTGGCGTATCTGGCAGAAAAGAAATATGGACGTGGTCGAAAGGATCTGCTGAAGAAGGTTTCTGCACTGGCAGGGATTTCTAACATTCCGGAGATTATGATGCAGGCAGAACTGATAGACAAGATTCTTCATGGAGGATATCTGGACAATGCAGGGATTCCTGAATTTGAGCATATCAGAGAAAATCTCCGCGATCTGATGAAATATATTCCGGATGCAGACAGAATGATCTATGACACAAACTTTGATGATGAGATTCTCAACATGGAGTGGAAGGATTCAGAACTGGAAAATGATGATCTGAAAAATTATAAGGCAAAAGCAGAATATTATGTACGCCAACATCAGGACAATGCAGTGATAGAGAAGCTAAAAACCAATATTCCTTTAGACAATAATGACATGAGAACGCTGGAAAAAATTCTGTGGAGTGAAGTGGGAACCAAACAGGATTATGAGGCAGAATACGGACAGAAACCGCTTGGAGAATTTGTGCGTGAGATTGTAGGGCTTGACATGAATGCTGCTAAGGCTGCCTTTGCACAATATCTGGATGATACCTGCCTGGACAGCAGACAGATTTATTTTGTGAATCAGATTGTGGAATATATTGTACATAATGGGCTGCTGAAGGATCTCTCGGTTCTTCAGGAATCACCTTTTACGGACCAGGGCAGTATTGTGGACATATTTACAGACTTAAATGTATGGCTGGGGATCAGAAAAACCATAGAGCAGGTTAATGCCAATGCCATTGCTGCGTAAATTTGTCAGTAGATCAGAACGAAAGTGCTTGTCGACGAGATAAAGCTTGGATATTCAATATTGTGGTAAAATAAACTTTGGAAAGGCGGTATATGGATGAAGTGGGCAGATGGAAAGATACGATGTTGCTGGGCAAATCCGAAAAATGAGCGGTATATCCGTTATCACGATGAGGAGTGGGGCATTCCGGTGCATGATGACCGGAAGCTCTTTGAAATGCTGATATTGGAGTGCTTTCAGGCGGGCTTGTCTTGGGAATGTGTTCTGAATAAGCGAGATGCCTTTCGCGTGGCTTTTGACAATTTTGATTCGGAGAAAGTCAGCGCTTACACTGAGGACAAGCTGGAAGCACTGCGGAGTAATCCCGGCATCATACGAAACCGCCTGAAAATACAGGCTGCCGTTACCAATGCATGGGCATTCCTGGAAATTCAGAAGGAGTACGGCAGCTTTTCGGACTATATCTGGCATTGGACAGATGGCAAAGTAATCTGTGAAACTGGCCGGACAAGTTCAGAACTGTCTGACTGTATATCAAAAGATTTGAAAAAACGCGGCATGAAGTTCGTGGGAACAACGGTTATCTATGCCTATTTACAGGCAGTAGGAGTTCTCTCTTCTCATGAGCAGGGCTGCTTTTTGGCAAATCAGGAAGCTGAGCATTATAATAGTTATTCATAAGTCTGTTATTTCCTGATTTTTATCCATCCTGCATGAAGCAGATGTACACCTGCGGGAATCAGAGAAAGCAGATGTATATTTGTGCAGCTGCCTGTTTCTGCATATATCGGCAGAATGAGTGTATGAAATGCAAGATAAAGGTATGCGCCTGCAGCAATGAGATTACACAGAAAAAAACTCCAGCCGAAGATACCAGAAATAGAAGCTGTAAGAATGATGACCAGCGTCAGGGTATCAGGAACAAAGGGAAGATGAATAAAATCAAATTCAGGTTTCAGGGAGAGAAATGCGAGCACTGCGTAAAGAAAAAGCACTGCATTTAATGAACTCATGATCTTAAACGGTAAACTGTAAAAAGGTGTAACAGGGCAGTTGGGCCATAGTTCAACATCCAGTTTCTGTGCAAGCTGGGTTGCTGACTTTGTAAATGTTATGTTTGTCATTACAACAGCTTTATCGCAGTCGTAGAAGTTTGCACCTGCATAGGCTTCCTGAACAGCTTTATTTCCAACGGGATGGGTGTAATATTTACATTGTATCCCGTATTTTTTTCGATGTTTGAAAGCAATGATATCGATTCCCTGATCTCCGGAGCTTTGGGTTACTTTTATTTTAGAAAAATGTTTTCGCTTTAGTATCTTTGCACATTGATATTCAAATTCATATCCATCCATGTGTTGAATCTCCCGTATTATATAAAATGTATAGCAGTCTGCAGCAAAATAAGAATACCATGTTTGATGATAAAGAACAAGTGTTTTGCGAAGAAAAGAAGAAGGGGTTATTATTTACGTTACTGTTCACTGGTCAATGGTATTTAGATAAATAAAGCATATTCCGGAGATTACTTGACATTTAAAAAGAAATGCCTTGAAAAATTTATGA
>NZ_CAXSTD010000036.1:0-2943 GCF_964240315.1 Blautia sp. Marseille-P2398 | reverse complement strand
CTACTGTATAGTAGCGGTCATCATTTTCTATTATGAGATGCTTTTGAATGATGGGATCCAAACGCCGGTATACCCTTGCAAAGCGCTGAATCGCCTGCTGCTTATCGCCATAGATGCCACCGACATGCAGCACCATTTTATGTGTTGCATCCAATCCCATCGCCTCCAGAATGGACGCATGATACAGTAGCTCATCGATACTGCGCTCTACGACATCCTCTCGCGGTGAATTGATCACACAGTACTGACCGGGATGCAGGGATACACGCATATTGTTTTTTCGTACATAGTCCCCCAGGCTTTGAAACTGCGCAGCAAATTCATCCAGCCAGGGTATGGTATTGACCGGACTGGAGCCAAAGGGAATCAGGTCGGAGGACAGACGATACATACGGATGTTGTGCCCTGCATTATACTCCAGCAGCTTTTGCAGTGTTTCCAGATTAGCACGGATAATACTGCGCAGACGGTCCTCTGTCGCAAATTTCTGGATGCAGGTTTCAAAATGAAATTGCGCATCAAGGCATATACAGGCGTATCCGATTTTCATAAACACAACTCCTTTTCTCTTTACTTAGCTTGTGCATAAGCTGAAAAATTATGAGCAAACGCTGAAAAACAGGATGCCTACAGCTGCCGGTAAGGGAAAGACAACAGCCTGCAATCGCTGCCCAGGCTGAAGTGAAAAGTTAAATTCCACTTTCAAAAGGCGAATAAAAAATGTGGAACTTTCTTCTACAAAAGTCTATACAGAGCATAAATATAGCGTTAGAAAGGGTTTCAAATAGGTAGAAGTAAGTAAAAATGTGAAGAAAGTGGTCATTGTGCGAATGATAGATAAAATAAATAAGCGCACTGAAAATAGGCTCCATTATGCCTATGTATAACTAAATTCCACTTCCATTTTATAGTTACACTATAAATAACTGTTCTTCGCCGCTGCTCTTATCATTCTTTATATCATCTGTTTGTTACTTATGAGTCAATACGCTTGGACGAAGTATCACTTCGTCCTTTTCTATTTTCTGTAGACCAAATTCATAAAGTTTCTGCGCTAATTCCGGACACATGAACTCACATAGCTCAAATGGGGATTTTCCATTCAAATGTTCCTTGGCACTGGAATTGATATGTGAGATGGCTACATTCAAGGAAGTCTGATCGGTCAGGCCGATACTGCGTAAGTCTACTTCGTTAGGTAATATATAACGTAATTCACGATGCATATTTTCCAGGCTTCCTTTCTGCCCGGACTGCATAGGGTCGCAATAGAAGACTCGTGTCCTTCTGGTACCATCGTCTCTTTTTTCCATATGCTCAGCATCAGTAAATTCACCTCCGCGATCGGTGAGTGTTATATGAGCTTCCTGTTCAAACAGGCTTTTTCCAAGGATGGAATCAAGAACAGCTAGTCCGTCAACCATATCTGCAGCAGTCTTCGTGTCGTGATATACAGCAAACAGGAGCCCATATTTGATGAATTTGAAAGTCTGGATAAACGGTCCATTGGAAATGTCATTATAGACTGTATCCATTTGTAAAATGTGTGTGATTTCCTCAGACTCAACATAGGATTGGTAATCTGTGTAAAGCCGTCCAACAAGGAATTTACGGTCTTGTCGTTTTTTATAGATCGTCTTCTTCTTAGCGGTCATTTTTCTTTTGACTTTTATACGAAGGTCAATATTAGCAATGCCAACACATTCGAATACACCTTGTTCAATATAGTTGTAGAGTGTCTTCTCACTGATTCCAAGTTCGGGATGTGCAGCTATGATCTGATAAGGTGAATGACCTTTTAATAGAAGAGGCTTGATGGTATTGCCTAGCTCTACAGCTTCTGATGAGGTCAGATTGATTCCGGTTCGAGACTCAACGAGTTCGCTACGGTATTCCTCATAGGCGATCGTAGGTTTATAGAGGTATTTATCAAAGCGGCAGCTTTTCAGTTTCTCACAGCCATTACAAGCTCCCGGAGTACGATCTCTGCGTTTACAGCGGAACTTAGAATAATCAGGGCAGTTGACAGTACAATTCTTTCTCTTAAACTTACAGTGAGCATAGTTCTCGCATTCTAGAGAAAGTGTAGATTTATGAGAGAGATAACGGTGAGCACGGATTTCCTTACCTATCGTAGATTTATCTTTGCCTAGATTATCAGCAATAGCTTTTTTAGAAGAACCATTAACGATGCCGATCGCGATGACATTGCGATCGTCCTGAATCAGATGTTTGTTTTTGTTCGTTGCCATATTCATCACCCTTTGTAATGTGTATGATAATAACCAGCGGTTACCTTCATCATAGATATAAAAAAGGATATATGAAAGACTAAATGCAATTGTAAGTGTAAATTCAACTAGATTGTTGTGTAAGAGTCTTTTCTACTTAGCTACTTTGAAAGTGGAATTTAACTTTTCACTTCAGCTTCATGAAAATTTTTTCAAAACCATATTGACTTCAAAAGTGAATGTCTTTATAATGTATTAAAATATCAATTTTTAATTGGGAAAGTTTATAAAAAATTGAATATGGAAAAGGAGATGTGAAAATGGCATATTATTTTAATGAACCTTCACGTACATTCAGTGAGTATCTTATTGTTCCGGGATATTCCTCAGCAGAATGTACCCCAGCAAACGTTTCTTTAAAAACACCACTGGTAAAATTTAGAAAAGGAAAGGAAGAACCGGAGCTTTCCTTGAATATACCGATGGTTTCCGCAATCATGCAGTCTGTTTCAGGCGAAAAGATGGCATGTGCACTGGCTAGAGAGGGAGGCATTTCCTTCATCTACGGTTCTCAGACAATTGAGAATGAGGCTGCCATGGTTCGCCGTGTAAAGGCGACAAAGGCAGGCTTTGTATACAGTGATTCCAATATCCGTCCGGATGCTACGCTGCAGGATGTACTGGATCTGAAGGATGAAACCGGACATGCGAC
>NZ_CAXSTD010000035.1:0-2957 GCF_964240315.1 Blautia sp. Marseille-P2398 | reverse complement strand
ATACCGCACATTTCTATGAACGGGTAGAGAGCTTTTTAAAGGAGATTCTCCCGTATGCGCAGGATAAGGAAATTCTGATTGTAGCACATGGCGGAGTCAGTATTCCCTATCAGTGCTTCTTCGAGGGCTATGCGTGTGTGGAAAATCTGAGTGATCTCATCATCGCAAATTGTGAAGTCAGGCACTATGCCGCAAAGGCTATCCAAATTTTTTAGGGGTTTTCGCCAGAAATTTGGGGGTCAACTTTGGGGGAGAGAAAAAATAAAGGCTAAAAATTAAGACCCCTAAAGTTAAAATCAAGAGAATCAGTGAAAAAACATTCTGATTCTCTTTTTTTGGTTATGCTTCTGTACAAATTCTTAATCTCTTTATTCTTTTACTTTATATTTACCACGTTTCTTTCCAACATAGCTATGTACTTCATTAGATGATTTGGGCGTATTTCTCAATGCAGGTCTATTTCTGGTAGACCATAAGATTCGATTTCTAGTATAATTAAAATTAGAGGAACCTCGTGAGTTTCTCTTATAATCTTTCGGCTTTCGGTTGAATGATTCCATAGGTCCATTGGATAAACGTGCATAGTAACGCTCATTATCCTTTGCACTACGTCTTGATACCTCAGTTATAGTAAATGAGCGGGCAATCTCATGCTTATATTTATCAAGGTATTGTGAGAAAAGACGAGGAATGTAACCTCTGAGAGCCTTAAATTCTTCAATCATTTTTAATAATTCTTGCATTACTTCATCTTCAGAACTAAAGTGAGTATTATTGAATCTAATATATTTTTCTTTCACATCTCTGATTATATTGAACTTAGGATCTAGTGAGAGAAATAGTTTTTCAATAGTATATGTATCTGCGTACATTCTAAGAGAGCTGTGGTAATACCTTTTGTCAGAGTAATTGATATTGTCTTGATTCTTCAAAAGCACCCAGCGATATTTTCTAAGCAAGATAACTTCTTGTGATTCCTGAATCGTTTTATTGTCTCTATTGGTGTCATGATTTTGTTTTTCAAGCCTTTTAAGATCTCTATCTTTATATGCTTTCATTACTGAATTGATATAAGTATTAATCAATCCTAATAAATATTTAACAACATGAAAACTATCTAAAATCGACACAGCATTTGGAAAGAAATGCTTGGGTAATTCAAGATAAGGCTTATATGCATCAGAAATAATATAACGAACATGTTTTCTTTCTTCGTATGGAATGGAGAAGAAGTAGTTTTCAATGGTATGATGCCATCGGTTATGCAAGATGTCAACAATCTCTCCAGAAGTAAAGTCCATAAGAATCAAGGCATATTTCTCTTTTTCAGAAATATCAATATGTACTTCATCAACGGAAAGAAACTCAGGAAGAGTTAAACGTGGCAAATCCACGTAAGCAGTGAAAAGATCGTGAACTTGAGTATCAGATAAATTGAATTGTCTGGCAATAGATGCGGTAGAACGATCAAGGTCTTTCATAGCCTCTAAAACTAGTAGAGGAGTAATATCAGAGGATTGTTTATAACGCTGAAAGAATGGGAAATCTTCATTAACATATGTGGAACAGTTAGTGCATTTCCACTTTCTTTGGCTCACGATAAAGATGATGCAAGTTCCGTCTTGTAAGACAGGGTGTTTGATTTTGCGCTTATAAATACCTTTTGAGTGCATTCTGCAAGAACAATTAGGGCAATAAGACGGGATAGATGGTCGAGAGATATATACATACTTGGTATCAGCGATGATTTCAACATCGTTGATGATAATAGAACCATCATCGGGAATGTTTAATAATTTAAATAGATAAGAATGATCCATGATTACCTCCTTCACAGAAGCATAACCAATAGAACATTATAGAAAAAGAAACAGATGAATGCCACCTGTTTCTTTTGGGATTTATCCCCCTAAAGTGTCCCTCAAAGTTCAGACCCCTAAATTGACCCCTAAAGTTTAGCCCCCCAAATATTTTGGATACCCGTCAAGAGCTTGCCACCATTGGTGGTGCTTTGCACTCTTGATCGGGCTTTTTGTTTGCTGTATCTTCTCACAAGAGGAAAAAGATTACTCGTCCTCATCATCAAAATGGTTATTCCTTAATACTTCCCGTAACAGTTCTATATCTTCTTTTGAGTTGGGATTTATCCGTTTCACGAATTGAAAAGGTGTTTTATACTTATGTCCCTCTATGCTTTCCCCAAACATATCCATGCTGTATAAATCGTCATATCGGTCTAACAATCTTTGAAACTTCAAATGCTGGATAAATTCTTTGATTGGGTAAAGGTCGTCTGCCTGTATGTTATTTCCGTTGATGTAGTCGGTAATATATTCCCGTAACTTTTCTAACTCATATTCCAGCCATTCTTCCTCACTGTCAAAAAAGTTGTCATAATGCCCGTGTTTCAGTTCTGTATTTAGGCGTTCTTCGGCTCTTAGAAACTGACAGACTTCCTTTTCAGCCTGATTGATATATTTCCATTCCCCCGACAACAGTTCATTGGGCGTTACGTCCAGCACTTCCATTATCTTTTCCAGCGTATCATAGGCAGGATAATTCAACCCTCTTTCAATCTTGGAAAGGCTCTGCATATTGATACCGATTTTGTCCGCAAGCTCCTGCTGTTTCATTCCTCTGTATTTTCTGATGGTCTGTATGTTGTTTCCCAAAAAATTTATTTTCACTGCATAACCCTCCGTAACTCTGTATATCTTCTTATTTCGTTTCCGTTATAAGTCTATCATGCTTAATATGGTTTGTAAAGACAAAAAAAGATATTGACAAATAAGCATACAAGAATTATTATGTGTTTGTAAATAATTAAGCACAACAGAATGAAATATAAAACCATTTAAAAAGTAAATCCTATCTGATTAAACCCGTAGATATGAATATCGGTTGATATGGCATGGTTAGAAAAGGACAAACAGGGTTTGCAGACAAAGCATTGCAGG
>NZ_CAXSTD010000034.1:0-4115 GCF_964240315.1 Blautia sp. Marseille-P2398 | reverse complement strand
CTCAAAGGAATTGACGGGGGCCCGCACAAGCGGTGGAGTATGTGGTTTAATTCGAAGCAACGCGAAGAACCTTACCAGGCCTTGACATGGAAACAAATACCCTAGAGATAGGGGGATAATTATGGATCACACAGGTGGTGCATGGTTGTCGTCAGCTCGTGTCGTGAGATGTTGGGTTAAGTCCCGCAACGAGCGCAACCCTTGTCGCATGTTACCAGCATCAAGTTGGGGACTCATGCGAGACTGCCGGTGACAAACCGGAGGAAGGTGGGGATGACGTCAAATCATCATGCCCCTTATGGCCTGGGCTACACACGTACTACAATGGCGACCACAAAGAGCAGCGACACAGTGATGTGAAGCGAATCTCATAAAGGTCGTCTCAGTTCGGATTGAAGTCTGCAACTCGACTTCATGAAGTCGGAATCGCTAGTAATCGCAGATCAGCATGCTGCGGTGAATACGTTCTCGGGCCTTGTACACACCGCCCGTCAAACCATGGGAGTCAGTAATACCCGAAGCCGGTGGCATAACCGTAAGGAGTGAGCCGTCGAAGGTAGGACCGATGACTGGGGTTAAGTCGTAACAAGGTATCCCTACGGGAACGTGGGGATGGATCACCTCCTTTCTAAGGAGAAAGTACAAAAGAAGTAAAGAGTTATCGAACATTTCCTGTTCAGTTTTGGAAGACTGATCTTCCAAACGAAAAAGAAGTCGATCTTTGAAAACTGAATAACAGAAGACATATGAAGGTCTATAACGAAAGTTGTAAACAACATAGATATTCACGAGTAGAAAGTTAAACAAAACAGAAAACTCAAGCAAAAACCTAAGCAAAGAAAAGAACGCTTTAGAACTTAATCGTGATTAAGTGAATAAGGGCGTACGGTGGATGCCTAGGCACTTGGAACTGAAGAAGGACGCAACAAACGGCGAAACGCGACGGGGAGTGGTACGTACACAAAGATCCGTCGATATCCGAATGGGGAAACCCGGCAGCAGTAATGAGCTGTCACCCATGAGTGAATACATAGCTCATGAGGGAGGTACCCGGAGAACTGAAACATCTAAGTATCCGGAGGAAAAGAAAATAAGAATGATTCCGTAAGTAGCGGCGAGCGAACGCGGAGGAGCCCAAACCAGATCTTGATCTGGGGTTGTAGGACCACGAAATGGCAAGAGCATGGCTAAGAGAACGGCATTGAAAGGCCGACCGGAGAGGGTGCAAGTCCCGTAACTGAAAGCAATGTGAAGCCTAGTGGTATCCTGAGTACGGCGAGACACGAGAAATCTTGTCGGAAGCAGGCGGGACCATCCGTCAAGGCTAAATATACCCAAGTGACCGATAGTGAACCAGTACCGTGAGGGAAAGGTGAAAAGAACCGCGGGAGCGGAGTGAAATAGAACCTGAAACCGTATGCTTACAAGAAGTCAGAGCCCGTTAAAGGGTGATGGCGTGCCTTTTGTAGAATGAACCGGCGAGTTACGTTATCGTGCGAGGTTAAGTAGAAGATACGGAGCCGAAGCGAAAGCGAGTCTTAATAGGGCGACAGTACGATGATGTAGACCCGAAACCGTGTGATCTAGCCATGACCAGGTTGAAGTTCAGGTGAAACTGAATGGAGGACCGAACCGACCCCCGTTGAAAAGTTGGCGGATGAGTTGTGGCTAGGGGAGAAATTCCAATCGAACACGGATATAGCTGGTTCTCCCCGAAATAGCTTTAGGGCTAGCGTCGAGGCAGAGTCGCATGGAGGTAGAGCACTGAATGTACGATGGCCCCATCCCGGGGTACTGAGTATAATCAAACTCCGAATGCCATGCAGACATACTCGGCAGTCAGACTGTGGGTGATAAGGTCCATGGTCAAAAGGGAAACAGCCCAGACCGCCAGTTAAGGTCCCAAAATGTATGCTAAGTGGAAAAGGATGTGGGGATGCACAGACAACTAGGAGGTTGGCTCAGAAGCAGCCATCCTTCAAAGAGTGCGTAACAGCTCACTAGTCGAGTGACCCTGCGCCGAAAATGTACCGGGGCTAAGCATACTACCGAAGCTGCGGATTCAACTTCAGAGTTGAGTGGTAGGGGAGCGTTGCATGCACGTAGAAGCCGTACCGTAAGGAGCGGTGGAGAGCATGGAAGAGAGAATGCCGGTGTGAGTAGCGAGATGTAGGTGAGAATCCTACACACCGATAGCCCAAGGATTCCAGGGGAAGGTTCGTCCGCCCTGGGTAAGTCGGGACCTAACGCGAGGCCGAAAGGCGTAGTGGATGGAAAACAGGCAGATATTCCTGTACCCGCGATGGAAATGAAGGAATGACGGAGAAGGCTAGTGTGAGCCACTGAATGGATTGTGGTCGAAGCATATAGCAGGCTGACAGTGAAATGCGTCAGCGGGATGTAAGATGTGACAGGTAAGGGAACGTCCTCGGACAAGTACTGAAGCACATGATGCCAGCTTCCAAGAAAAGTTTCTAGTGATGATTCCATAGCGGCCCGTACCAAAACCGACACAGGTGGGCAAGGAGAGAATCCTGAGGTGAGCGAGAGAACTGTTGCCAAGGAACTCGGCAAAATGACTCCGTAAGTTAGCGATAAGGAGTGCTCTTGTAAAAGAGAGCCGCAGTGAAGAGGCCCAAGCGACTGTTTAACTAAAACACAGCTCTCTGCAAAGTCGCAAGACGAAGTATAGGGGGTGACGCCTGCCCGGTGCTGGAAGGTTAAGAGGATTTGTCATCCGCAAGGAGAAGCAATGAATTGAAGCCCCAGTGAACGGCGGCCGTAACTATAACGGTCCTAAGGTAGCGAAATTCCTTGTCAGGTAAGTTCTGACCCGCACGAAAGGCGTAACGATTTGGGCGCTGTCTCGGCAGCAGACTCGGTGAAATCTTAGTACCTGTGAAAATGCAGGTTACCCGCAACTAGACGGAAAGACCCCATGGAGCTTTACTGTAGCCTGATATTGAATTTTGATCAAAGATGTACAGGATAGGTGGGAGGCGAAGAAGATTGCACGCCAGTGTAGTCAGAGCCGCTGTTGGGATACCACTCTTGTTTGATTGAAGTTCTAACCTGCACCCATGAACTGGGTGAGGGACCGTGTCAGGTGGGCAGTTTGACTGGGGCGGTCGCCTCCTAAAGAGTAACGGAGGCGCCCAAAGGTACGCTCAGATTGGATGGAAATCAATCGACGAGTGCAAATGCAGAAGCGTGCTTGACTGTGAGACAAACAAGTCGAACAGGGACGAAAGTCGGGATTAGTGATCCGGCGGTGCCGAATGGAAGGGCCGTCGCTCAACGGATAAAAGCTACCCTGGGGATAACAGGCTGATCTCGCCCAAGAGTTCACATCGACGGCGAGGTTTGGCACCTCGATGTCGGCTCATCGCATCCTGGAGCTGAATTCGGTTCCAAGGGTTGGGCTGTCCGCCCATTAAAGCGGTACGCGAGCTGGGTTCAGAACGTCGTGAGACAGTTCGGTCCCTATCTGTTGTGGGCGTTGGAGATCTGAGGAGAGCTGTCCTTAGTACGAGAGGACCGGGATGGACCTACCGCTGGTGCACCAGTTGTTCCGCCAGGAGCATAGCTGGGTAGCTAAGTAGGGAAGGGATAAGCGCTGAAAGCATCTAAGCGCGAAGCCTACTCCAAGATGAGATCTCCCATTCGTATAACGAAGTAAGACCCCTTGAAGACGACGAGGTGGATAGGTCAGAGATGGAAGTGTAGCGATACATGGAGTTGACTGATACTAATAGGTCGAGGACTTAATCACACGTACCAGGTGGTACAAAAAGAAACTGTCAACTGTTATTCAGTTTTGAGGGGTAGACCTCAAAGTGATCTGGTGGCGATAGCGATGTGGACACACCTGTTCTCATCCCGAACACAGAAGTTAAGCATATCAGCGGCGACAATATCTGGACTGGCTCCAGTGAAGATAGCACGCTGCCAGGTAATCTGACTCATCTTACGATGGGTCTTTTTTTGCATAGATTCATAATAATACATATAGTAAATCTGATTTTATGAATCTGTATCCTTCATTAACACCCTGCAAAATCTCAGACTTATAAGTAGTTGAGGTGTGACTCTATATGTGTTTAGTATAAGTGTAT
>NZ_CAXSTD010000033.1:0-4610 GCF_964240315.1 Blautia sp. Marseille-P2398 | reverse complement strand
GGTGAGGGCTTGACCAAGAATCGCAGGAAGAATGAATCTCAAGGAAATGTCAACATGTATGTAGTTTTGAAGGTACAATGAGAAACCAGCTAACTGTTAGCTGGTTTTTTTGTGTAAAAATGAATATACGGGTATACTTACCATAAGTATCTGATAAAAATAAGGATGGCCACTCTTTGGATGAATAATCGGTAGAGTGGCTTTTATGCTGTATATATAAACATATAATAAAATTGCGGGAGCTGCAAAGTGCGGAGTAATTCGTGGGTATCAAGTTAGGGGAAAAATACCTTTTGATCCGAACATTATGTAATAGGAAGTAATATGAAAAAATCACAATAGAAAAAATATAACCTGAAAAAATCATTGGCAAGAGGAATCCAGCGGTGTGGCGATCAATCTGGAAATCCTGGATGCATCACAGAGTCAGCTGACGCAGAATGAACAGGTGAAAAACATGATCGATAAAGGATGTGATGTGGTGTGTGTCAATCTGGTCGACCGTACAGATGAGGGGATTGAGGCTGTAAAGAATGAGGAAATGCTTGGAACGGTTTATAATGATAAAGAGGGGCAGGCGCGTGAAATGCTGAATCTTGCATTTGTAATCGCAACGGATGGAGATAAGAGTGATATTCCGTTGATCGACGGAAAATATGTGCGCACGCCATATCATAAGCTTACGTTGGAAAATATAGAAGAGTCTGAGTAATTTCTCTGATTCGGTATTTATAGTAATTCTGTAAATAAAAAAGGCTGTTGTTAATGACAGCCTTTTTATTGAGCATTTCTGATTAAAGTGTCTGGATATAAGATAATAATTCAGCTTTCTCAGCTGCGCTTAATTTATTTCCTGCTGTAAATGCAGCGATGAAATCTTTGATGGCTCCGTTGTAAGAATCCTTTACAATCTCCTGGGCATAATTTTCATAGAATTTCTTTGAGGTGACAGATGGAATATAGATAGCTCTTTTTCCGCTCTTGTCAATATTCAAAAAGCCCTTCTGTGCCAGACGGGAAAGAAATGTGTTTACTGTCTGTTTCTTCCATGCTTTCTTTTCTTCCTCATTAAAGTGAACCATAATCTCAGAAAAAGTTGCAGGTGTTTCTCTGGTCCATAAATATTGTAAAATATAAAATTCTGTTGCGCTCATTGCATTTCGTACCATTATTATAAGTCCTCCTTATCAGTGTAGTGATGTGTACTCTGGGGGTTATTAAAATTTTTATTGCCAGGTAAATACTTTTGTTTCTGGTAATCGTGGATGTTCAGCAGTCCGTTGAATGGAAAGTCTCCGAACAGTTAACAGTAATTAAAAATAGTAGCGGAAAAGTACACATGGTACTATAAACAAACAGATGTGGAAAAGTTTTATCCGACATCTGTTTGTTATTTTAATATAAAAGTATAAATATTACTAGACGTAGAAATAGACAAAAATGTAAGTGAAAAATAGGTTAATTTATCAATTACGGAGTCTTTATGTTAATAATTGCGAGAGCAGTGCAGGGACAGATTATACAGTAGCCTCTCGGATCATGCAATATTGTTTCAGACCAAAGTGAGGTTTTTCCACTATCCCGTATGTTTTAAATCCGAAGTGTTCATAAATAGGAACGTTATTGGGATTATGGGTTTCCAGAGAAATCAGCATCTTGTGTTTCTGGGCATAATTTATCACCTCATCCATCAGAAGTTCTGCCAGTCCATGATGCTGGTGTCCAGGGTCTACTGCAAGGTAGATCACATGGAGACGCTCTGTCTGGTGAAGCTGATCTGTCCAGCTTGAGTTCAGGTAGTCCTTGCCCTGAATGAAATTCCAGAAGGTTTTCAGGCTTGGATCTTCTTTGATCAGCCATCCGTCAGTGGTAAGTGCAGCTCTGGCCTCTGTGAGACAGTAGTGCAGAAAATTGTAAGGTTCGCTTTCGTCAGAAACAACCAGGATACTGTTCAGTTCGCTGCTGTCAGAATAAATTTCGCATGTCTGAAAGAACTCCGTCAGATCGCAGGAAAAGAGCTCCGGCAGAAGTCTTTCTCTGGTGTCATCATCAGGAATCAGGGTATGATACAGCGGATCCTGTGCGAAACAGACCGTTAACAGTTTCTGTAATCGTGGTAAATCTTCTTCCTGTACTCTGTACAAATTATCACTTTCCATGGTATGTAGTAATCTCCTTATTTATTGCCGGGAACATTGCTGTTCCCGGGAGTGGTAATGTTTTTTAAAAAGACAGTAGATTATTATAGATGTTATCCAACATCGCAGACAGCTTATTAACGGAGGTGTTTAAGTAGCGGATATCGTCCTTATAATAAGCCTTCTGTCTGCGCAGGGCAGCTTCCAGACGACGGATCTCACTGTCGAGTTCCGGTGTTTCTTCTTCCATGCGCTGCTTCAGTTTCTGCACGATCCCGTAGAGATTTTCGTGATGCATAATACGTCCGGCACCCCACATCAGACGGTCTTTTGGCTGGTGAAGAATGTATTCGGTGAAGTGATAGTAAACTTCTTCATCGAAGAGAAATGCGTACATATTATTGTCTACTCGATAGAGAGCCTTCAATGCATCTGTAATATTTCCCTCGGATAAAGCCCGGCTGGCTTTTTCCAGCTGTCGAATATTTTTGGAGGCAGCTTCCTGTGGGAAAATTACTTCATCTTGCCAGTTGAGACGTACCAGATAGTCTTGTGCCTTGCGGAAAGTTTTCAGCAGCTCCAGTCCGGCATATTCCCATTTGTGGCGGAAAGCAATGCGGGCGTCGGAGTCTGAAAGTGTGGCATATTCCGCATTAATCTGGCAGATTTTGTCATAAATATTTTCGGCAGAAGCGGTAATTGTCTGCAGGTTTCTGAGCAGAACATTCTGCTCAGGATCAGCAAATGAGAGTGCATTTTCGTGGATACTTTCTGCGACCGCGTTCATGGTATTGCTGAAATTCATCGGTGGCAGGACAAGTCTGTCAATGGCCATGATCAGTTTCAGATAGCATTCATGATGAAACTGATAGACAGCTTCCTGGTAAACATCCTGATTATCATATTGGGAATGATAATAATTCTGCATGAAGGGCCCGGCACTGAAATCATTGACTGTGGATGGGATACCTGCGATTGCCATGGAGAAATCATCAGACCATGTCTCGATGGGAGAGAGAACCGTGATCCCGTCAGGATATGCTTCCTTCGGGACAGTCAGGCTGTCTGTAAACTGTCTAATGAAATCTGCATATTCATAGGTACAGCGGATGGCATCCTGTCTATTGTGTGCGTGTGCAGGAAGTTCAAAGTTCAGGTCTGCAATCACTTTACCCTGCCAGTCAGGATGTACGCGGAATACCTGATTGTAGGCTCCTGTAGACCAGTCGTATTTGGAATCAATGATTCCCCATTCCTCGGCAGCCATTGCACAGAAAACGAGAGTGTGGGCAGGCTTATAGCCGCCCTTTACCAGTGAACGGGCAATGCCGAGCATCATGGCGACTGCTGCATTATCGTCCTGGAATCCATCGAAATAGGAATCATAGTGTGCAGACAGCAGGATCATAGAGTCTGTCTCAGTACCCTGTATTTTACCTGTGATATTGCCTGCTGTTGTATCCGGGATCACTCTGGAACGGGCATCCAGTGATACTTTTAATGAGGATCTGCGTAATAAAGCAGCATCCTGTTCCAGAGTGTTATGGGTATCTTCTGAATCAGTGGTGTTGTCTTCGCAGGCGGAAATTTTATTTCGGAGAGAACGCTTCAGGATACGTGCATCTGCCTGAGACAGAGAGAATGCAGGTGCGAAATCAGGACCTGCGATATCCTGTGCATTCAGCGCAGACTCTGCGATTTCTCCGTAGCCGTTTGCCTGAACTGCGATCAGGGCAGCAGCGCCGCGCAGATAAGCCTGATAAACAGGGAAGCTGATCCACCATTCGTCTCGCTGGTTGATCTCAACCATAACCAGCTTTCCTTTTACGTTTATGCCTTCATAATCTGCAGCAGTTCCTTTTCCCAGATAAACGAGTTCGTAATCTTCAAATCCGTCTGTCTCGAAATTTGTCTGATATCCGCCCATCTGAAAGGTGTGTTCCTGCCCGTCATCATCTGTAAATTTCAGGACTGCCTTCTCGAATTCCCATCCGTCCAGTGAGAATGTATCTCTGGTTACATCGGTAAGTCCGATAGCTTTCATTTCCCTGTATAACATATCTCCTGTAGCTGTTTCAGCAGCGGAACCTGCAGTACGATAGCCCAGAACAGGGTTTGTTTTCTCTTTTTCCATGCGTCTGGCAAGCTGGTAGGACCAGTCTGTGTCAATGCAGGAAATACAGGAATCTTCAATGTTCAATGTAATCGCCTCTTTCCTGACAGTTTGTATAATATGATCAGATATGATCAGTGCCGGAAATATCAGGGTACTGATCTGTCTGTGGTTTATGATTTTATACTGGAAATATTTTAGCATAGAACAGCAGCAGGAACAAGACAACAGTTGTTGAGAAAAAAGCTATTTTCTGTAAAGATACTGATATTGAAAAGAAAAAGCTTGAATGAAAAAGTAAATTCTACATTCTAACACACCTTGATTTTATGCGGGATTAAATTCTATTTTCGGAGATA
>NZ_CAXSTD010000032.1:0-5740 GCF_964240315.1 Blautia sp. Marseille-P2398 | reverse complement strand
AACGAAAGGGCAGTTAATGAAAAGTCTCCATACTGCTTTTTCGTTTGCACCACCTTCGATTCTTTCCTTAACGATTTCACGATATCATTTCTAATACTAATTTTACCGTATTTTTCAGATTCAGTCCATCTTTTAATCCCAGTCGGTAGAAAAACTCTTCTGTTTCTGGCATGGGAATGGCGGAGATCATGAAGTCGTATCCGCTTTACACCAGACCGCTCAATTCCGGTAGGGCTTTTTAAGGCCCTAAATGCGTAGGTTGGTGCTTTGTTGCGATATGCTCCACGGTTACGGTGTATTGTTCATATTCTGTTTTCGGGAATCTTTATGAAATCTTCAAAATTGCCCGGTATGCTATCCGTAAAATCAAAGAAAGGACTTGATTATATGGATATGATTTTGAAAACGACTGACCTCTGCAAAAATTTCAAGGGGCAAATGGCGGTAAACAATGTGTCACTGAACATCCGGCGCAACTCGGTTTATGGTCTGCTGGGGCCGAATGGGGCTGGCAAATCCACGATTTTAAAAATGCTCACCGGCATTTTGCGCCCCACATCGGGAAGCATCGAGTTTGACGGCCACCCGTGGAAGCGGAATGATCTGGAGAATATCGGTGCTTTGATTGAGATGCCCCCGCTTTACGAAAATCTGACTGCATACGAAAATCTCAAAGTCAGAACTACATTGCTCGGCCTGGACGATGCACGAATTAACGAGGTATTGCAAATTGTCCAGCTCACGAATACCGGCAAGAAACGGGCCGGGCAGTTTTCTCTTGGTATGAAGCAGCGGCTTGGTATTGCTATTGCATTGCTGAACAGTCCCCAGCTTTTGATTCTGGATGAACCGACTAACGGCCTTGACCCTTTAGGGATTGAGGAACTTCGAGAGTTAATTCGCTCTTTTCCCTGCAAAGGGATTACAGTTATTTTGTCCAGCCATATTCTGTCAGAAGTCCAGCAGATTGCAGATCATGTGGGTATCATTGCTGGCGGCGTCCTTGGATATGAGGGAGAGCTTCGCGCCGGTGAAGATTTGGAACAACTCTTTATGGATGTTATTCGCAGAAATGGTAAGGAGGGATATTAAATGGAGATGGCATATATTCAGGCAGAGAACCTAAAGCATAAGAGAACTTTCACAAAAACGCTGATCGTTCTGGCCCCGTTTGTAACTGCGCTTATGAACTTTTTTGCCCCTCTTTGGTTCCAGCTCAATTCTTATAATTGGTGGTATATCCTGCTTTATCCTGGATTCCTTACGCTCACCTGTGCCTTGATTGAACAGCGGGATAATGGCAAACTAAAATATCGTGCCGTTGCTTCATTGCCTGTTTCGCAGAACAAAGTCTGGAAAGCAAAAATTGGAGTGGCCGGTATTTACTCCTGTGTGGGGAATTTCATTTTCCTGGCGCTAAATCTGTTGGGCGGTTTTGCAATATTAGTTATCAACGAAATTCCCCTGACAATCGGAATTTGGCAGGCTGCGGCCGGAACAGCTTGTATTGTCATTGCAAGCCTATGGGAAGTTCCGCTGTGCTTATGGTTATCAAAAAAAGTTGGTATCTTTGTCACGGTTATTCTTAATGCCGGACTTGGAAGCGTTTTAGGGATTTTCACGGCTACAACCTCTTTGTGGATGATCTGCCCGTATAGCTGGGTGCCGCATCTTATGATTTCCGTGTTAGGTATTTTGCCTAATGGTGAGCCGGTTGCAGATCAGAGTACGGCAATGGCATTTTGGATGATTATACTTGTATTGGTCATTTCGCTGGCCTGGTTTGCGGCGCTGTCATTTTTAACTGCAAGATGGTTTGAGAAAAAGGAGGTGGGGTAACTATGGTATCTGTGGTTCGCTGCTGGAAAGCAGAATATCAGAAGTGTAAACATAGCATTTTGCTCTATATACACAGCATGATTCCGATTATATGTGCGGCGATTTTTGCGGGTTACTATCATATATCCAGATGGGAACTGGCAACCAAAATCAGTGCCTATCTGGAAGTGCTGGCCGTTGCGTTCCCGTTTCTGATCGGCATTATTGTGGGCCTGGTTGTTCAGATCGAAAATCAGGCCGGGCATTATCAGCTTTTGTTGGGAACAATCCCATCTCGCATGGCAACGTATATTGGTAAACTTGGTTTTCTGATGATCTGTGCTTTTGGCGCAACATTTTTAGCGTTAGGAACATTCGCTGCACTATATAGGGATGCTCCGGCAAGCCTTTACCTGAAAGCAGGGATTCTATTGTTGATTACCATGCTTCCCATTTACCTGATTCATTTGTTTGTGGGAATGAGCTTCGGAAAAGGTGCATCTATGGGATTGGGAATTGCAGGGAGTTTAATAGCTGCCCTTATGATAACAGGGCTTGGTGACGCTACATGGAAATATATTCCCTGGGCCTGGGGCGTTCGTGCTATGGATTACACTGTGCTTGCATGGGATAGCCCCCAACTGTATGCACAGGTAAAAACCGATTTTTTCAGCGGTATGATTATTTCTGTATGCTGCACTGTTTGTCTGCTGATTGCCAGTTTGGTTTGGTTTCATGGTTGGGAGGGAGGTAAAAACAGTGAATAAAAAGTGCCTGTTTGCCGTGGTAATTGTGCTTGTAAGTCTTATATGCTTATCGGCCTGCGGTGCGCTCCGCGATACCGCCGATAAAAATAAGGCGTTAAATGAATCTCTGCCGTATTATGAGCTGAACGCCGCAAACTATGATGAAATTTCATATAACGGCCTGACATATACCATAACGGATGAATGTCTTGAAATGTCAGAACTGCAAGAAGAAATCGGGCAGGTATCGAAACGCTTCAAAAATGTGGCGGGGGAAGATTTCAGTTTCGGCTACGTTTACAGTATTGTGGATGTGGATATAAGCAATGCCGTAGCTGTAAATATCAACAATGAATATCGAAAAGCTGACATTAAAAATAATGATGAGTAACCTCGACAATGTGGTATAATGGGGCGGGAGGTGATTTTTTGACCCACTTACTTGTAGTTGACGATGAAGTTTCTATCTTGGAATTGATTAAGAACAGTTTGGGGAAAGATGGATATTTGATAACAGTCTGTCAAAATGCGGATGATGTAGACATCAAAAAGCTGCATTTCTATGACCTCATTCTTTTGGATGTGATGATGCCTGGCACAGACGGGTTTGAGTTTTGCAAACAGATCAGGAATATGGTAGACTGCCCGATTCTCTTTCTGACCGCAAAGACATTAGAGGAAGATATATTGTTTGGATTGGGCATCGGTGCGGATGATTATATTACGAAACCTTTTCGTATTCAGGAGCTTCGCGCCCGTGTCGCGTCACATTTACGCAGAGAAAAAAGGGAGCATCACAGCACACTTTCATTTGAGCCTGATATAAGATTTGACCTTTCCGCAAAGGTACTGTATGTTTCAGAACAGCCGGTTCCCCTTACCAAAAGCGAGTATTCAATCTGTGAATACCTTGCGAAAAACCGGGGACAGGTTTTTACAAAAGAACAAATCTATGAAGCCGTTTTCGGGTTTGATGGAATAGGCGATAACTCTACGATCTCAACGCATATAAAAAATATTCGTGCGAAATTGGAGCATTTCAAAATAAGTCCGATCAGCACCGTATGGGGGATAGGATATAAATGGGAGTGAAAAAGAAACCTACATTGAAAATATTGTTTCGCCAGTTTGCTATCTCCCTCATTGTCATGCTGATAGCGGCAATTATTGTCCCTTCTGGTTTGGAGGGACTTGCTGTAAATGCTGGATTAGCTACAAGAGCAAATCTAAGTGAATTGCAGGTAAAAGAGATCATTCCAACGCTGACGATTGCCCCGGATATTACAAAGGTTGTGATTCCACAGGGATGCGGCTACTTAATTCTGGACAAGAACTTTAATGAGCTTTACAGCAATATGGACGATGATGAAAAAGAAATTGCCCTGCTGTACGCAAAGGGAGAATATATTGAATATGCTACGGGGAGGCAGTTTGCACTTGTTGTCCGGGAAAACGAATTTTGCGTTTTAAGGTATTATATTGGTTCTCAATTTACAGTGTCATGGCTACCGGAATATTTTCCATCTCCTGACACGCTTGTGTTTATCCTGATGGCTGTAAATTCGCTGCTGGTCATTATCATACTGACCGCCAGATTTGCTAAGAACCTGCGTACACAACTGACCCCGCTTTTTGAAGCAACTGCGGAGGTTTCAAAGCAAAACCTTGATTTTGAAGTAGGACACGCCAAAATCAAAGAGTTTGAAGATGTCCTTGCATCTTTTTCAGATATGAAAGATAATCTGAAAATTTCGTTAGAACGGCAATGGAAAACCGAACAGACACAGAAAGAGCAAATCGCCGCGCTTGCCCATGATTTGAAAACGCCTCTGACGGTTATTCAAGGAAATGCTGATTTACTCACAGAAACAAATCTTGATGATGAGCAACGATTATACGCTGGTTACGTCGTGGAAAGCTCCGGCCAGATGCAGTCATATATTCAAACCCTGATTGATATATCACGGGCGGCGGTTGGTTATCAGCTCCATATTGAAAGTATAGACTTGCCAGCGTTCATGCAGCACTTGTTCGGTTATATGGAATCACTATGCCGGACAAAAGAAATCCGGCTGCAAATGAATACTGTTTCACTCCCTCAAATGCTGAAATTTGATAGGGTGCTGATAGAACGTGCTATTATGAATGTTATCAGTAATGGGCTGGACTACTCCCCGCAAGGCGGAACGCTTTATGTGGATGTTCAGAGTAACAACGGTTTCGTGGAAATTTCAGTCACAGACGAGGGAACGGGGTTTTCTAAAGAGGCATTATGCCACGCACAGGAACGGTTCTATATGGGCGATCAAAGCCGCAATTCAAAGTTACACTTTGGTATGGGTCTATATATTACAAATTCGATTATGGAACAACATAATGGTCAGCTTATTTTAGAAAATTCAAAAGAAACCGGCGGCGCAAAGGTTACTATGAAACTTCCTTGCTGATTTTCCGATAGTGTAATGGACGTCTTTTATGTCCGTCCATTTTTCAAATCTTTATGGAATCTTCAAAAATTCCTCTTATCATGTATCTAAAGAAAAAACATCTGCCCAGCGGCAGAAAAGAAAAAAACCGCTGCTGGGCAGACCCATTTTCACGCTTAATTTATATTCACTGGTGGCGGTTTTGGGAAATCAAGGCCGCTGCTTTCTTTCTGTCATTCCCAGCAGTTAAAGGCATGGCGGCCCACGGGAGGACGCCGCCATGCTGTTTTACTATCATTATAATCTAATCCACTTCTACCGCGTGACATGCTCCCGCCACTTAAATCTTACAGATTTTGAAGTGGGAGCTTCCTGCTCGATTGCCCTTCAGGGCAAAGCTAAAACAGGCTATCCCCGCGTGTCCCGCGGTTCTTTTTTTATCCGGTTACGGATCTTTTCTGTGCTATCATGCACATTTTTTATATATTCTTTTTCCTTCTTCCAGAATATTGACCGCCGCATTCACATCCCGGTCCATCTGGTTTCCGCATTCGCACAGGTATGTCCGTTCTGATAATGCCAGTTCTTTCTTCTTATGTCCGCATACACTGCACATCTTGCTGGATGCAAAATATCTGTCTACTTTTATCAGATATTTTCCACGTTCTTCCAACTTATATCCAAGCATGGAAAGGAACTGACCGTATCCGTTATCCTGTATCCCTTTTCCGAAATGCAGGCCTCCGGCTA
>NZ_CAXSTD010000031.1:0-6578 GCF_964240315.1 Blautia sp. Marseille-P2398 | reverse complement strand
TAGTAAAAATACTAATTTTGAAGTTATCGGATTTATAGAAACAGATTGTTCTATAAATTATAAAAATACCTCTAATATCACTTTGAATACTTATATGCTTATTCCTTACCCTTCCACTCTTTGGGAAGTGGACAAAACTAATTTTCAATTTGAATCATTATTATACTTTGCTATGATAAATTGTGATTTACTACCATTTGTTGAGGAATCACAAATTTTAAAAAATATAAAGTCTATATCTGACGAAACTGGATTTTCAGACTTTTCTTTAGTTGGTATTGATAACTTTCAAATACAACATATAGAATTACTTTTATTTATACAAAAAAATCATATACTTTTCATCATTGGTTTTTTGATTATTTTTATTTTACTAAATATACTATGTTTGTATTTATTTAGCCACATTCTAAAATCAATTTATAATCAATCAACCTTACGAAAAAAACATAATAAAATTTTTATGTTGAATATTGTTATTCCATATGGATCTGCGTTTCTTTTAGGAACGTCTCTTGCAACACTATTTATAAAAAAAATATTGCCTATTAGCATCATTATTGGAATAATAACCTTGGCTTTAATATATTTGATAAATTATCTTTTTTTATCAAAATTCCTTCATTTTTCCTCAAATCTTCAGCAATAGACAATAGGGAAAAAGGAGTTATTAAATAACTCCTTTTTCCCTATATATTTTCATTGTTTATATCTTTCCACCACTTATAAACGGTATGCTTTGCAAGTCCTGTCTCTCGGATGCAGTCCGCTTTCTTTCCTGTCGGGTGGCTCTCCTGCCATTCTCTGACTGTCCGCTCTGCTGTTGGTCTGCCCTCTTTTACTACTTCGCCTATAACTTTCATATCCTCTTTTTTTCGCCTTGCAAGATATAAATGAGCCTCTTGTTTTCTGTAATTTCGCTTATTTGCTGGTATCGTAACCTTTGTGTTGTCCTCTATCCATTCCCGGCTTGCTATCGTTGACAGCCTTTTTCTGTCCCCTTTCAATGCCCGGAGAGCGTCTTTTACATCTGCCCGGCTGAAATGGTTGTCCTCGTCCTCGGTAAGGCTCTCTAAATGGTCCAGGAACGCATAGGCGTCTCTCCGTATCTTCTGCTCAGATATGCCACACTTCAAGCCATAAGAGCATAACGCCATAATGGAAAAGTAACGCCCTCCAGCTTTCACTTCCTCGGTTATTTTCCGTTTCCACCATTCATATAAAGCTTCGTTACATACCCACGTACCGCCCTGCTTCTTACTTTGCTGCTTCGGCTCTCCCTGCACGATCCGCTTCTCATACCATTCCGGGTACAGTTCCTTTGCTTCTTCCAGCGTAACGGTACTTCTTCTTCTCGGCTTCTCATACAACGGAGCAAGGTCTACCTTACAGCTCGGTATGCTGGCTTTTATGTCCTCCAGCGTGTAACGGTTCTCTGACAGCTTATAGGCTTTTACTGGGAAATCTGCACCCAGCTTCGACTGACTCCCTACACACCGAAACCCCTGATAAATTCCGGTTATATCCGGGCTGTCCGGACGGATAGAGCTGGTATCATTCCATAGCCGCCGGATAAGGGCTTCTTTTAGCTCCGCAAGCACTTCTTCCCTGTTTCGATACAACTGAACCGGCTCCTGCAAGAAATAGTAAAGATGTACCCCCTTGCCGGAGCTGACAAGATAAGTCGGACAAAGCTGCACACCATTCCCAAACTGCTTCAACAGGTTCTTTAACTGCTGTTTGCCTACATAGTCCACGTCCACCACCACCGCAAACAGCTCATGAGCGTTCTCTTTCGTGTGTGACTTTCCGTAAAAACTAATAGGCGGTATCAGCCCAAACCTATCCCCTACGACCTTATCCAACATTTTCAGACTATCATCAATTACCCACTGCCGGGTTCTTCCTTTGCCGGACGGTCTAATCTGTGTCGCTATAATATTGCCTTTTCCGTCCTCCGGCTCTTGCTGGAGACTGCCAGCCGGAAACAACTCCCGATAGAAATCATGAGGACTTACTTCCGGGTATCCCCTCTCCAGCATAAGGGCTTCTTTCTCCCGATAAGCAGACTTCCACTCATACCCTCTTTTATCTCTCCTTTTGGTGTATTTTGCCATAGTCTTTTACACCTCACTCCCTCTCGCCTTGACCGCTAATCTTATCAATAGGTTTTTGCACCCTTTTCTCTCAAGTATAAGGGAGTGCCTTTGGGGTGTCAATACCTACACCTCACTCCCTCTCGCCTTGACCGCTAATCTTATCAATAGGTTTTTGCACCTTTTTAATCTAACTAGATATATTTTCACCTACCAAACATGCTAGACGCTAGCATAAGAAATACTAAAATATTACAGACCATGCCACCCCAAAACAGGTACAGTTTCAAGCCCTCATATCTGAAAAAGCTGTTCTTACTTTCCTCCAGCTCCCGGAGTTTCTGCTTCATCACGCTCGTAAGTGTATCAGACTGCTTCTCAAGAAGCTTTGTCGCCCTCTGTATAGCCTCTATATTCGCCTGTAACGCCTTTCTAACCTCTTGGACGGTATTTTCCTTAACCTCATCTTTCAAGCTCCCAATCTCGCCCGATATAGCGTCTTGAAGCAATTCGTTGCTGTTCTTCAGTAGCTCTACGCTCTGCTTCAGCTCGCTGATGAGCTTCCTGTTCTGCTCTGCGTCTCTCTGCCTGTTCTGCTCTGCCCTTACTTGTTCTTGATTTGACTGCTTCATCAATTCCTCGCAGTTCTCGCTCGACATCGCCAACGCTTCTTTGAGCAAACTGTTTTCCAGCTCTGTCCGGCTCTGTCGGTTTAACTCTTGAAGTTGCTCTCTTGGACTGCTCTGCTTCTGCTGTTCGTGCATTTCTCTCAAACTCATGCTCCATGCTCTCCTTTCCGAAATCCATATTGTAGTATTTTTCCAGCTTGTTATCCCTGATTTTACAAGCCTTTTCTCCTGCCTGTTCCCTGGCTAAGTCGGTATATGTGATGTACTTATGGCTGTCCTGCCAGTCCACTCCGTACCCTCTTTCATTCATCAGCCGGATAAAGGTTTGCCGGCTGATCGCTGTTTCCTTACAGTCCAGTACCGCCAGGGCAATATCCTGCACATAACTTTTGACCTTTCCCTGCTCTGCTTGTTTCAAAAGCTGGTAGGTGTCTTTACTCCATGCCACCGTTTCTTCCCGGGCTTCTCCAGCAAATGTCTTTCCTTTCTCCGGCACATGCAAGCCCTGTTCCCTGCTCTGTTCGTTGCACCGTTCCTTTAAGTCTTTAAGGTCGTGCTTACTCCATTGGAGCTTATGACCGTTCTCATAATTTACGGAATTGACTATAAAGTGCGTATGTATATGCCCCTTGTCTATATGCGTGGCTATCAGAACTTCATGCCCTTTCCATGCCTTTGTATGCTCCGCCAGCTCGATAGCGTTCTTGTGAGCCTGCTCCGGGGTTATTTCCTCGTCCTCATGGTAGGACTGCACATAATGCTTATAGGTTCTTCCGTCTGTCTTGCCCCACAGCTCCTTTGTGGCTTGCATTTCTTCCTTGACTGTCTCCGGCTCACAATGCAGACCACTGACAAGCTTCTCCTCTGTCTTTTCTTTTTTCGTCACATAATCTATGGCGTGCCCTATGCCCGCCTTTGAAGATACCGCCTTAATGACTGCCATACTTTGTTCAGCTCCTCTCCATGCTTCCGCACTTCCGCTTCACTCGGCAACATTCCCCCCTCATTACACCGCTTTGCTATTTGGTTGAGGTTGTTCCCTATCCGTTTCAGTTCCGGGATAAGTTCCTTGATACCGTCCGTATTCACAATCTGCTTCTCCAGCACACAGGAAAGGATATACTCCTGCTGGTTCTTTCCGCTCTTTGAAATCTTCTCCTGTAACTGCTGGTATTCTTCTTCACTTACTCGGAATGATAACTGCTTAGGTCTGCTTTTATTCGCCATTATTCTTCCTCCAAATAAATGCACAACTCGACTTTATACATTCCACCGCCAATGATATTAAAATGGTCTACTTGCTTGTTTGCTATCTTCTTGAATGTATCAGATGCAAGAATATCCTCTTGTGCTGCTTCCTCGAAGTACGTCTTTACATATCCATGCTTTTCATGGTCGTATGGTTCTTGCTGGATTGATACGCAAGCCACACCGCCCTCATGCAATTTCAAAAAATTTCTTACTGTCACTTTTGTTTCCCTCCTGTTAATCAATTTCGGACAACTGTACTAACATGCTATCGCCGGTCTTGTCCGTTACCTTTATCGCATTTGCTCCGTCAAATTCCCACTTTACAGAACCTTCAACAAAATGGCTATCAATCCATTTCTGAATTTTCTTGGCTCTGATTTCTTTGTATTCCGCTATTGTTTTTGCTCCGCTGATTTTCATTTGCGACCTCACTTTCTTCGGTGCTACCACCGTCACATTATGAGCCTTTCGGCTCTGCTTCAAGGGGGATTGAAGGGGGGCTTGCCACCCTCACAAGTTCTAAAGTGGTAACACTTTAGGGAACTTGCAATATATCCGCTACACATATTATAGTATGGTGGTAGCACTTTTGTCAAGCGGATATATTCGTACGTATATTCTGCCAAGAATATAGTGAAGCTTACTTCCTCTTGGGCGGCTTTGGAAGTGTAGGAGGGAGACAGTCAAGGGCTTGTTTTTTATCTGCAATATGAGCTTCGGCTTGCCGATCAGCGAATGCAGCAGATAAAAAATGGTCGCAGACCACCCTTTACTTTCTTCCGCCGGAACGGACAATGAAGCACAGGGGGAAGTAACGGAACGGACGGACAGCCGTTTTCCCCTCCAGCATGATTGCCAACAAAAAAGAGTATCAAGGGTAAACGCTGCGGTCTATGACCGCCCTTGACACTCTTTTCCTTATGGCTTTGATGATAAACAAGGGGAAATGGCTTCTTGTGGCATTTCTGCCCCTGTGATATAATATCTAGCGTTGTCGCGCCCATTCTGGCAACAGAAAGGGGGTGTGTCTACGTGTCAGAAATTATATCTTTTCTTGTTTCCGTACTGGCAAGTGTAGTTGGCTACTATATTTGCAAATGGTTAGACGGAGATAACAGCGACAACTAACCTAACGGAGGCTCAACCGTAAAATGAGAAGAACCCCCAGTAGTGGCTGCTACTGGGGGTTCGTTTTGTGTCTACGTGACACATTATATCTTTTCTTAGCTATTGCCATTATAGCATATGCTCTCAGGCAAATCAAGTTTACGCAATTATTATATTTTTTATACGTATCACTCTATTTTCTCCGCAATTTTTATTTTTGTGTATTTTATACATTTTTTTTTTTTTTTTAATTATTTATTCAGCATATTGACATTTATATGTTTCCTATGATAAACTTTTTAAAGAACTTACAAAGAAAGGGAGGATTTTTTTATAGACAAATTCAAGCGTTTCGGTGTTTCTATTTTAAGTTTAGGCCTTGTACTAGCACTTAATCCAGTAACCACTTTTGCTGCTGAACCGGAAACTTCAGTTGTAACTTCTGAATCTAACGCAGTAGGTGGATGGAGTGAAGAAGATGGTTATTTTGTTAATCCTCAAGCATATTCAAAAGCAATGGAGGATGGCACTACATACGCTTCTCCAAAACATACAGGTAAAGCAGAAGAACGTACACACAATGGTACATCTCAAAAAAGAGCACATGGTTGGACTACTTGGGTTGGAAAATATCACTACACAAGAGCAAGAATGGAAGATTGGGGTGCAATTCTTACCGATTCTGGACGTCAATGGGGAACTGACGGAACAGAAGCAATATCTCCTTGGTGGAGTTTTAACGGTGATACTTCAGGATCTGCTAGAACCTATTACGGAAGTTGATTCTTCACAAACAAAAAAGCAAAGGATTGTAAAATCCTTTGCTTTTTTTACTATATTCTTTTTAAGGAGTCTTCTATGAACACTAAAAAATATTTTATAACATTATTTTCTTTTATTATTTTCTCTATATATTTTACTTTGTCAGGTGTATTTGTTCCTTTCATTGCTTCTATTCCGCAAAGCAATGGTGGATTTAAAACACTTTCATCACAAAATGATTTTTACAAAATGGTTGACAATTTTTATGATCCAGATGAATTTTATAATTTTAGAACAGACAATCAAAACATAAATATATTAGCAAACTTCTATAACACATTAAATGCATCAAGTAACTTCGATGTTTTAACCTCATTCAATCAGGCTATCGCTGTAGATATAGATGACTTTAATGGAGACCAACGCTTTTATTATAATTCTGATGAATTTATTGATAATAGTCAGTCTCCTACAATAAATATAAAAGCGTTACAACTTAATCAAAAAGCCTATGATTTTTATAATATAAAAGTTGAGGGAAATTCCGGAATTGCATGGAATAGTATTTCATATAAAGATGACTCGATTCCTGTTCTATTGGGTTCTGAATATAAATCTTTTTATAAAATCGGAGACATAATTACTGGAAATTATTATAGTAAAAATACTAATTTTGAAGTTATCGGATTTATAGAAACAGATTGTTCTATAAATTATAAAAATACCTCTAATA
>NZ_CAXSTD010000030.1:0-9494 GCF_964240315.1 Blautia sp. Marseille-P2398 | reverse complement strand
TTCCACTGCTTTTTTAATAAAAATAAAACTGCGCCACAGCCTTGGCAGGCCATCGCGCAGCGATTTTGTTCAATCGGTATTTAACGAGGAGGTAATGATTATGAGTAGAAATATAAAAGGTGGTTTTTTAACATTAAGTGGTGTTGTTGGTATTGTAGGAATGATAATAGCGGCAATGCAAAATCCGGCAACTGCATGGGTAACGCCACCTGGAAGAATGATTGTAAATATTTTAGAAAATGGATTATTGATTCCTACGGTTTTATTCCTTGTTCTTTTTATTTATGGATTGTATATTCTCCTAACGGAGAAAAACGATTGAGCAATACCGGTTTGTCGAATTAAGAAAACCGGTATTTGTGGAGGAGGAATTCTGTAATGAGATTTTTTGAAAATACCCGTAAGCCACAAGGCTTCGGCGGAAAATTGATGACGAAGATGATGAACAGTGGTCACGCCAAATTATCGCAATGGGGATTCTCAAATATCTCCGCGAAGTCTGATGCTGAAGTTCTGGACGTCGGCTGTGGCGGCGGAGCAAATATTGCGGTTTGGCTTGATAGATGTAGAAATGGCCACGTGACAGGAATGGATTATTCTGAGGTTAGTGTGGCAGAATCTCAAAAATTGAACGCCTTCGCCATTAAACAAGGGAAATGTAATGTAGTTCAAGGAGATGTATCTGCTATACCCTTTTCTGACGCGACTTTTGATTATGTTTCTGCCTTCGAAACAGTTTACTTTTGGCCAGGATTAGTAAAATGCTTTTCCGAGGTCAACCGTGTGCTGAAAAGCGAAGGCATATTCCTGATTTGTAACGAGAGTGACGGAACGAATGCCGCAGATGAAAAATGGACAAAGATGATCAATGGTATGAAGATTTACACATCTAAACAACTTGTTGCCGCTTTGAAAGAAGCGGGTTTTACAGAGATCAAAACGTATTCAAATGCAAAAAATCATTGGATAAGTATTGTTGCAACGAAATAGCCAAATTCAAGTTGATATTTCACATATTTTAGGAAATTTAATAACTGTTATATTTGATTATCAAATTCTTCGCAAACCCTTGAAAATACTAAGTTTGTAGCAAGTGAACTTTCCCTTACTCTTTCCCTTGTGTTACATTTTCCCATTGCTTTTCATGAACCTTAATATGGGAAAAATTAAGGGAAAGAAAATTTCATAACACAATATAACATATAACAATAACGACATGGTGAACTGATTGAAATGTTTTCGATATTTAACTCTGTAACTGATTATCAAAAGAAAATGGAGATAAGATACGATGAGAACAATTTATGCAGAATATAATATAAACCACGATAGTATTGATGTTTACACAAGTGCTGGATATATGCTTCGCATTGATTGCTGGGAAGCTGAAAAAAATTTAAAAACCACATATGGATCAGAATGTGCGCTTACTTCATTGGCTGTGGATGAGCCTTTGGAATATGCAAGATTATATCTTGATGGCAATTTACAGATGTGGGTGGATACAGAAGATTCATTAGAACTTTATTAAGCAAGAAGTGAGATAGTGTTGTAGGGAGTTTCCTGTAGTTAAAGATACCACACCCGATATGATGAACCCACGCTTATACACTACCAGCTATGATAAAAGAAAGGACAGCAATTTGACACTGCTGTCCTTTCTTTTATAAAATTGCAGTACACAGAAAAAAGCTGTAAAATGAAAAATATATTTGTCCTTGTAACAATTCTCGGACATTTGCCTGTTATACTATCTGCAAAAAGAAAAGGAAGTGATAATATGAAGCATATTTTAATTGTCGAAGATGATAATCTTTTGAATAAAACGCTTACTTATAATTTGGAATTGGACGGTTACACAATAACTTCTGTTCTGAATGCAAGGACAGCCGCTGAATCATTAAAAACAAACATTTTTGATTTGGTATTGCTGGATATAAATTTACCAGACGGAAATGGTTATGACCTATGCCGTCTTATCAAGCCAGAGCATCCTGATACAGTAGTTATATTTCTAACTGCCAACGATCAGGAAAGCAATCAGATACGGGGATATGAAGCTGGTGCAGTGGATTATATCACGAAACCTTTTTCGATTAGTGCTTTGCAGCGAAAAATCAAAGCCATGTTCGCTATGTTGGAGCATCACAAACCAGCTAAGGATATTTACGAGGATGGTAGCTTGTTTCTGGATTTTTCGGAACAATTTGCAAGTTTGAACGGGAAACCATTAGCACTTTCTGCGATGGAATATAAAATGTTGAACCTATTTCTTAAAAATCCGAAGCAGGTACTTACTCGCCAACAATTTTTAGAAAAACTGTGGGATGTTGATGAAAAATATGTAGATGAACATACCCTTACTACTTCTATCAGCCGTATTCGCAGTAAGATTGAAGCAGATGGCGACACATATATCAAAACGGTTTATGGTATGGGGTATCAATGGACAGGAGGCGAAAAGAAATGAATCTGAATAACCTTTCTGCTAAGAAAATTTGTAGACTGGTTAGTGCTGGCATGGTTTTCTCTATGCTGGTAATTACCGGTATTTTCGGCGGTATAATGCAGGATATACGAATTTTTATAGTGGGTGGAACATTGACACTCTGTGCGTTTTTCTGGATTTGGCTATTGGTGCTGATTTTTGGAAAACGCCTTTCTCATTTTACTTCTAATTTGTGCCGGACGCTGGACAACATGATTGATGGAAACGAGGAATTACAAAAGTCAAATGATAGTGAAACTCTTTTTGCCCGTATCAACCACCGCTTAATCCGGTTGTATGAGATTATGCAGAAAAACCGGCACAAGGTAGACATGGAACGACAGGAGCTTCAAATGCTGATTTCTGATATTTCACATCAAGTTAAAACGCCTGTCAGCAATTTGCAAATGGTAACGGACACACTTTTAACAAAGCCTGTTTCAGAAGAAGAACGGATGGACTTTTTACAAGGCATACGTAGTCAGACTGATAAACTGGATTTTCTGTTCCAAGCACTGGTTAAAACGTCCCGGTTGGAAACCGGAGCAATACGATTAGAAAAGAAAGACAGCAGCTTATTCCATACGCTTGCACAAGCCATGAGCAGTATTGTATATGCCGCAGAGAAAAAAGAAATTGCTGTATCCGTGGATTGCCCGGAAAATTTGATAATCTCCCATGACAGCAAGTGGACAAGCGAAGCCCTTTTCAATCTGCTGGACAATGCAGTAAAATACACTCCGTCAGGTGGAAAGATTTCTGTATCAGTGGTTCAGTGGGAAATGTACGTAGAGGTCAAAGTGACCGACACCGGCAAGGGCATTTCAGAAAGCAATCAGGCTGCCATCTTCCGGCGCTTCTATCGTGAGGAAGAAGTACACGATCAACAGGGTGTGGGAATAGGTTTGTATTTGGCTCGTGAGATTGTAACAAGGCAAGGGGGCTATATCAAGGTTGTTTCAGAGCTGAGGCAAGGCTCAGAATTTTCTATTATGCTTCCTGTAAGGTAAGATATAACCACTTTTTTTGAAATGTCCGAGCGTTGTAACATTTCACTCTGATTTTCGATAAAAATTTTTTCTATCTCGGACATTTGTGTAACATTTGTGGTTTACAATGGCTTTATCAACAGATAGAAAGCCTTGAAAGGAGCATTTGAATATGAGCATTTTACAAACAATCGACTTAAAGAAGTATTACGGCACAGAACCAAATATTACTCGTGCCCTTAATGGTGTAAATTTTACTGTGGAACAGGGAGAATTTGTTGCCGTAGTTGGAACTTCCGGCAGCGGTAAGTCTACATTGCTTCACATGATGGGAGGACTTGATACCCCCACTTCCGGCAGCGTGATTGTACGGGGAGAAGAACTCGCAAAAAAGAATGATGATGAATTGACAATTTTCCGCCGTCGTAACATCGGATTTATCTTCCAAAATTATAATCTGGTTCCGATTTTGAATGTATATGAAAATATCGTCCTGCCTGTGGAACTGGATGGCGATACAGTAGACCAGAAATTTATGGACGAAGTTGTGTATATGTTGGCTTTAGAAGATAAACTGGAAAATATGCCGAACAATCTTTCAGGCGGTCAACAGCAACGTGTAGCGATTGCACGAGCTTTAATTACGAAGCCTGCGATTATCCTTGCTGATGAACCGACCGGAAATCTTGATAGCAAGACCAGTGCAGATGTGTTAGGGCTTTTGAAGCATACCAGCGGAGAATTTAATCAGACCATTGTAATGATTACTCACAACAACGAGATCGCTCAACTCGCAGACCGCATTGTACGGATTGAAGATGGTAAAATTGTTGGCTAAAGGAGGTGGGAATTATGAATTATCCTTTTGAAAATGATACCAGTGCAGTAATTAAAAAATTAGCACGAAAAAGTGTGCGTTTTGATAAGAAGAAAAACTTATTTTGCCTTTCGGCAATTATTGTAGCCGTTGCTATGATAATGATGTCGTTGCTCACAGTGCAAAATATCATTTATCAAAATCAGAAAGAAATCGAAGGATTACATCAAGGGATTTTCTTTGACATTACGCAGGACAGTAAAGAAAAGTTGTTAGCAAACGAAGAAGTAAAAAGTGTAGGACTTTCCTGTAATATCAAAACAGTGAAAGAAAATTCTAAAGAACTGTCTCTGATTTATTATGATGATGACATGCTTAGTTTGATTCCTGCCTTTGACGGAAAATATCCAGAGAAAGCAAGTGAAATTGCTGTTACAGATGCCTTTTTTGCCAGTGAAAATAAGTCTCCGGAAATCAACGCCATAGTTCAGTTGAATCTGGATGGTACTTTGAAGAATTATACTATTGTTGGTATTTATCATGATAAAACTTCTACCGCTTATCCTGTTTTTGTTTCACTTGAAAAATGCCGGGAATTACGTGGAAATAACCTGCTTAATGGATATGTTTGGCTTGAAAATGCAGATACCCTTACAAAAGACGAAGCAACAGAAATATTATCTCAAATTTCAGAGGAGACTGGACTGAATAATTGGACAGTCAGCAGTTACTATGATTATGTAAATACAACTTTGTCCTTCAGTAATTATGCGGTATATGGTGTAGTTGCTGCCATTTTGTTTTTAGCTGCCGCACTTGTAATTTACAGCATTTTCTATATTTCGGTTGGACAAAAAGTTGCTGAGTTCGGACAGCTTCGGACAATAGGGGCAAGTAAAAAGCAAATTTATAAAATAGTTCTTAAACAGGGTTATATGCTTGCAGTTCCGGGGATTTTAATTGGTAGTATCATGGGAACGATCATCAGCTATTGTCTGCAATCAAAAGGCTGGTCAGTATTTGCATTTATTGTTTCTCTATGTGGCGCATGCCTTTTTGGAATACTGCTTGTTTATATTAGTGTTCGTAAACCAGCAAAAATTGCAGCGAATACTTCTCCAATTTCCGCCCTGAAAAATCCAGTGGGAATTGTAAATTACCGCACTCACAAAAGACATCGTATTACGCCTGTATATTTAGCGAAAATCAGCTTTTCCAGAAACAGAAAAAAATCTCTATTGACCATTTTATCATTGGGACTGTGCGGAGTTATATTTTTCCTTGCAGCAAGTTATCAGAGTTCTTTTAATGCCGAGAGTATGGCTCGTTATTGGGATATGAAGTACGGAGATTTCAAAATCAGCATTGATTTAGAAAACGAAAGTGAAAATTTGGATGCTCTCTTGCAGAAAGAATATTTTTCTGATTATGTAAAGCGTGTTGGAGATATAGAGGGAGTTAGCAATATATTTACTTATGCTACCGTACCAGTTGATTTCTCAACAGACAATGATATTTCAGATAGCACCTTGATGCTCGGCTATAATGAAAAGGATTTGGCGTCGCTAAATGCAGCGGTTTTGTCTGGAAATATTACTGATGATACAGAATTAGTTGTAAGTGATCCCGAACGTATTTATGATGTTTACCATTGGAAACCTCAAATTGGGGATACTGTGACCTTTAATTTCAAAAATCATAGTGGTAAAACAATAACAAAAGCATTCAAAATTGGTGCAATCACTTCCAGCAATGATGGAATGGGTGGCTATATTTTCAGAATGCCGGAAAATATGCTCAAAGAACTTGCAGGTTATGACTGTACATACGCAATCGAAATACAAGCAGAAGCTGAATATCAGGAGATAATCGAGCAAGAACTCAAATTACTCGTTTCTGACAATAGGGATGTTCGCTTACAAACCCTTCAAGATTTTATTGTAGAACACCAATCAGACAATCGTGCAGGTTTTACATTAGCTTATGCGATTGCAGCCATCTTGTGGATATTTGCGGTCATCAATCAAATCAATCTTACTGTGACAAATCTTTTATCACAGAAACAGGAAATGGGCACACTAAAATCTATTGGTATGACAAATAAGCAGTTGGAGCAAGCATTTATGATGGAAGGTCTTTTTACTACTTTGATTGCATTGCTTATAACTGCTGTTGTTGGAATCCCCGGCGGATATGCAATCGGTATATTTTTGAAAAATGCAGGCATGTCTACGGGATTTGTATTTCCGGTTGTTGCTTTTACTCTTTTTGCTGTTGCTATGTTTATGCTTGAAAGTTTGATGACAATATTGCTTATTCATTCATGGAAGAAGCAATCTGTTATTGCAATAATGCGAAATTGATGATAGAAAGCTTTTCATATCTCGGTCAGCTCCACAATTACATTACTCTGCTGATACAGCCAGTCCGTAAATTCTTTCGGGCTGGCTGTTCCTGTTTTTACAGCCTTTTTTCTCTGTAATACTTCTTTTCATACAGTAAATTTTCACTAGGCTGGTATGGAGTAATTTTACTGTCTATACAGTAAGTTGAAAATACTAATATGGTCTTTTTTCTAACCAAACTTTAAGATAACATCTAATTCCAACATATGCGCCCTGCGAAAGTACGAAAAGCAATAGAAGATTTACTGACAGTACTTTTTTGATTGATTCTCCAAAATAAATGACAATAGCAACACTTGTCAGTATCATTAGTAGAGTAATAACATCCCAACAGTTTTTCTTATATAATTCTATAACCTTTATTTCTATCAGTATCGCCAGCATCCCTGTTCCTGCCATACATATTCCTACAATCAATATTAGCAATAACCAATATACCATTCCGGCTATAAAAGCATTTGGAATTTTTGTACTAATCTGTGCCGCAGAATGCCCGGCATCAATCGTCCATCCGACAAAGGTTTGTATGAATGATGCTAAATCATTGAAGAATGATTTACAATCGACAAGGAACATATCTGACTGTACTGCCTGAAAAAGAGTGGTTGTCAACGAATACCATGCAAGAAGGAACAAGGTTGTTTGGAACATTACCGTTTTTGCTTTATACTGTCCTGCAAGTCGCTCTTTTTGTGTTTCGTATTTTGCTTTTGCATTCTGATAGGCTGTCCGGTTACAGGCTTCACATTTTTCATAGAGTACCGGCTTTTCTACCGGTATTTCTACGATTTTCTGATGTGTCCGGGCATAATCCCGTTCCTGTGTTAAATAGCATATTTTATCTTGACATTCCTCTATCATGACGTTTGCGCTTCGCAACTTCTCTTTCTCGATCCGCAATGCTCTGTCTGCCAGCTTCAAGTCGTTCTTTAATGCTTGAATATTCCCGGCTCTGTTCTCTTTGTTTAATTTCTCGTTCAAGGTCAGAGATTCGCTGAGCTGCGTCTTCAGTTCCACGATAAGCTGTTCTTTCTGTTCTAGTTCTTCTTGTATCTCCTCGGTCAAGAGCAGAAGTTCTTCCAACTGTTCGGCGTTCTTTGATTCTCTGGATTCGTTCATCTATATCACGCCCTTTCTCTATCTGCTGTTCCAGTTCAGCAATTCGGTGTTCTGTTTCAGTAATAAACTGTTTTCGCTGTTCAGCTTCTGTGCCAATTTCTGCCATTGCTGATTTTCGTTTTCCAAAAGCTCTATCTTCGTTTTCTGTTCTTCCATCTTGGAAAGCAGTTCCTCGGTATTTGGCAAAATGTTGAGCAGCTCGGATAACTCGTTGTTTAATTTTTGTAATTTCTGATTCTGTTTTTGCATAAGAGAGAGTTGAGTGTCCCGGTTCTGCATTTCCAGAATCATTTCTGCCATTAGGTTCTGCTGTTCTTCGATTTGACCAATCATGGATTCCATTAAGGGTATAATTTCCCGGCTTTCTTCTAATGTCATTTAATCGCTCCTTCCATAATGATAATGCACCCGATACTTTCCCAAAGGTGTTTAGTATCTTTTGCAATAACGTGTTTTGTTGTTTTATGATTTGATTTTCCGCTACTTTCCACGAGCCTTTTATTTCCTGCCCGGCAAAAAACTTTTGTTCAATCTTTCTTGCGTCAGCTCCTTCATGGATGGTAGGAATCTGGAGTTTTCCCTGCTTTTCATAAGAACGATGATCAACTTGATTATGCAAAGGCAGATGTTCATTACATACCTTTGCCCATTCACTCCGCCACAGTTCACAATTTTTTGGATTGTTCCATCCAGTAGCATCGGTCAGCACCCGTTTCCATTGCAGGCGGTTTCTTGCTCCAATCTTCTGAATTCCGTTTTCGTCTAATACAGGGATACGGATTCCATGACGGTCAGGGTTTTTCTTATCCTGCCACCAGTTCGGATGGGATTCATCAATCACGATATTTCCGTTTTTATCTCTGACAAAATCCCAATCCTTGACTTCTTTCTTTCCCCAAGAATGATCCGGGTTAAAAGGACGCATAGTTAGAAGCAGATGGACATGGGGGTTGCCATCCCCTTTGTCGTGGATACTCCAATCAGCGCACATTCCTCTATCTACAAAAGTTTTTTGGATATAGTCGGTTGTATATTGAATTTGTTCCTGTCTGCTCCATTCTTTGGGGAGGGCAAATTCAAATGACCTGCCAAGTTGGGCATCTGCATTTTTTTCAATCTTCAATACCTCATTCCATAACCTCTGTTTCTGAAATGTGATTTTGAATTTTTCTAAAGCAGCTTCTTTATCTTCTGACCTTTTGTAGCGGACAGATTTTTGAAAGCGTTTTATATTTTCTTCTGGTACTATCTGCCATTCAGGAGGTGCGTTTTCACACATCATCAGACTGGTGTAGACCACTTCTTTTTTAGAAGTGTAATAACTGATTCTCCCGGTTTCCTCGTTTTTCATCACATCCCCATTGAGATATGCGGAAGCGGAGATAACAGATTTCCCTTTACTTCGTCCGACTATTTTGATTGTGTAATGAAAAATCGCCATATCTGGATTCCTCCTTTCTGCACATCCGGTATAGATTTCCGGCAACATTGCTTTCGATTTTAGAAAAAGCAGCATTGCCAGAACGCCCTCTGCGTAAGAGTGCCCTGCGCATAGCAGCCTGCATGGAATGCGCCTCTCTGGCGAAGAGTGCCTCCTGTGGCATGAGCAGGTCTGGCTGAAAGCCCCGCCGACGGAACGAGCCCGGCAAGCGTGAGCGCAGACCGGTTGCCACTTG
>NZ_CAXSTD010000029.1:0-12164 GCF_964240315.1 Blautia sp. Marseille-P2398 | reverse complement strand
TCTTTTTTCTATTATAATATATTTATTGTATCAGAACAAGTGTTTTTGCGATTTTTTATGAATTTGAGCAGACATGCCCGAATGTGCAATTCATCCCATCACCTATAGAGGTGAGGGAATTCTTGCTACGGTTGTTAAAAAAAGCCTTGCCCCGCCACGGGAATATTCCGGCTATGAGTATGAACTATACCATGTAAGAAAACAACAAAACGCTTCAAATCGTCGCCCGGTAGGTTTACGACCTGCCGGGCGATTTTTGTCGATTTTCACGGATTGTCATTTCCGGCAAAAAATCAGATGGAAAAGGAGGCGGTCAGCAGACCAGGGCCAGCATAGGCCCCTGACAACGGACAGGATCATCCTGCTCACTCCCCACGGAAAGGGGGTGAGAAGATGAAAGTTACCCCTGATGATTACGGGAGGCGCTGCCAGTTTGACCATTTTTGCAAGCTGGTACTGTACCATGAAGCCGTTGACTACTTCCGGGAAAGGAAGCGTCAGCGTGGCTGGGAAACATCCTTTGAAACGCTGCCGCTTTCGGAACTGGACACGCTATGCACGATAGATCAGTACCCCAGCGACAGTTTTATATTTCCGGCCTATGGCTGTGAGCTTCAGATCAGCGACGGGCTGGTGGCCGCTGCCTTTGCCAGCTTGCCCCAGCCGGGACAAAGCATCTTGATACTGCATTGTGTCCTGGAACTGACGGACGGCGAGATCGGCGCGGTGGTGGGAATGTCCCGCAGCGCCGTCCAGCGGCACAGGACTAAGACGCTGGAAACCATGAGAACAAGACTGACGGGAGGTATTGCAGAATGAAGCAGGCCAGATATAAGGAGCCTTTGTCCTCTACATAGCGGGTTGGCACCCGACCGAGAATCACATAATAGTTCTTGCTTGCCAGATCGGCATTCATTCTTTCCACCACCCGGTAAGCAAACGAAACTGATAATCCAAAGAGTTCTGCAATGTCTTCCACTGATAAATACATTTTTCTCTTACGCATGAAACCATTCCTTTCCCTCTTCCTGTGGAATCTCACAAGTATCTTCCACACCGTAAAAACGCTTCACAAAATACTTTGTCGGAACTTTTCCTCTAAGCGTCAGGTAGCCCTGTTCTTCCAGTTCCTTGTTCAGATTTCCGATGATCTCATAAGCCGATGTCTGTTTTACTTCCAGAAGTTCACATATATCGGCTGCCTTTAAAAATAATTTGTTCTGCATAATCAGTACCTCCTGTGTTTTGAATATTTATCTCTTCATATACTCTGTACTGGCAGATACAAAATCGGACATCATTTTCCGAAATTTATCAAATTTTCTTGTTTTTTAATTCTCCATCAGTGTGATTACTGTGTCATGGAGTTTAAGCTCATCGAAAATAAAGAACCTTTCTGTGGTATCTGTTTTCTAAATGCAGGCAACAAAAAAACAGTCTGCCTTAACGAAAATCACTTCAATCAAAACAAACTGTTCTTCATATTTACTCTAATTTTATTTTATGAGAATAACTGATTTCACGAAATTTGCAGGTGAATCTGGAATATAAACAAGAGAAAAAAATAATTTTTAAACTCCATTTGCACTCCATTTGGTCTTTTCGACATCCCGCAAAACCTTTATTTATGGGCTTTTTCGCAATTTAGTCCGCTACTCAAACTCGCAAATAAAATCTTATCACTATACACTTTTGTATAGTGATTATGGTTCTATCTGGTTTTATATGTGTTCCACTGTCCAAAGTCCACAGGCTGTACTGAACGGTGTTATCAATTTGTTATCATGATTATGTTATCAATCAAAAACTCTCGTAATATCCTGATACCGGTTAATCACACGATAAATCTCTACATACTCGTTTCCCACCTTGTAAATAATCACATAATCTTCCCATATTGCATATTTATAGTCTGTCCGAAAACTGACTCGTTTTGAAAGATCTGAACCCATTCCTGGAAACATCTGAAGATTTTCAAATTTACCATAAATTTCCTTTACGGTCTTTGCAGCATATTCTTCGTTATCTTCAGCAATATAATCCCGAATATTCTTCAAATCCTTTGCAACAATCGGATTGATCCGCAGTTTTAACATCTTATTCCCCCACAAGTGCTTTTAATTCGTCCAGATTTAACCAACCTTCACCGTCTTTCACTGCTTCTTCAGCTTCTTGCAGCTTCATCAGAAGCTTTTTCTCTGCACGGTCACGCTCATAATCTTCAAAATCCATAACTACAAAACGTCCTCTGCCATTCTTGGTCAAATATACCGGTTCTCCTTTATGACAGTTTTTCAAAACTTCATTATAATTTCTCAAATCAGACACTGGTAAAATATTTGCCATATTCTTTCAGCTCCTTTCTTTGACTTCATGTTGTTTCTACTACTTTTATTATACACAAAAAAGCTGTAAAATTCAACGTAAATTTTTACAGCTTAAAAGTGTTCTCATTCCGAATATTTTTATTATGGTAACATATCGCAGATTAACCAATTCACTTAAAATGTATCTACTTGCATTACTTAAACCGTTTTCCAATTAATCTATTATCGATATTTTCTATCTGAATCCATTGAGAAAAATAATCCTCAACACCTGTTGAATGATCGATCACAATAAGCGTCTTGCCTTTTTCTCTTATTCTATTTAAATAGTTTGCGACTGCATCAATTTCTATATTGCTTAAGCCTTTGAAGGGCTCGTCAACACCAATAACTTTTGCGGTTGATTTTGATGCTTTCATAATTTTTATTCGAATATTTTCTCCACCAGACAATGTAGCAGTTGCTTGTCCAATCTGTAAATGACCTAACATAATTTCAGACGCAGTTATACACACTTTTGTAATCGACTTGTCGATATCCTCAAAAAAATCTATTGCCTCATCTAATGTCATCTTCCAAACATCAAAAATTGATTTGCCCTTAATTTTATATTTTTTAAGATTTTTGTTAAAGCCTGTACCTTCACACTCTCTACATTCAACTCGCATACTCTGATGATAATCACCACCATATTCAATATATCCCGCGCCTAAACACACAGGACACATACCATCATTTCCAGTCAAGTTTGAAAAGAACTTCTTGTCCTTTTTGTGCTTCTTTGCGTACAATCCTGAGATTTTATTTGATAAATCTAACACAGTAGCCACACAAGAATTCTTATTTCCGAGAAGTGGTTTCTGATTTATATATAAATAACTATTGAAATACTGCGGGAAATATTCCCTTAACAAAGTAGATTTACCAACACCTGAATATCCAGTAATCAAATTCATACAATTTTCTGCTACTGCCAAATCAACCCCTTTATATTTATATATAGAACTATTTAACAATATTCTAATTTGTTTTTTTACAACAACTGGAATATATTTTTTTATATCTCGTTGTTTTTTTAAAAATGCATTGACGTCAACTAAATATCCACCTGCGTTACCGCCCTTTTCACCCAAAGCAATTATTTTATCGGCTACTTTATAAAAGGTCTCACCATGATCTACCAACACTACTGTATGTTTATCCGCCAGAGATACAACATTATCATAAATTGATTTCTTTTCCTCACCAGATAAGCCAGCTAATGGTTCATCAAGAACAATGATCAAATCTGAGAGCTGAGTTGTAAATACTTGAACCATTCGTAATCGTTGTAACTCTCCCCCAGACAATGTAGGTATCGCCCTGTGAAAACATAAATGTCCTAAATTCAGTTCAATAGCTTTATCTATAAATGCTTTCAAATTTTTAATCGTAAAAACAAGCCTATCATCCTGTATTTCTCTAAATAATTGGTCTACAACACCTTTTAAAGATACAAAATCAGTAGTCATAAATTCGCCTATCGAAAGATCATGTATCTTAAATTCATCGTATTGTTTTCCATATTTTTTTCCATGGCAACACTCACATTCAAATTCTGAATAATACGTTTTTCCAATTCTGCAATTCGGTAGCATAGGTATTCCAGTCAGTACACCATAATACTTAGAAGTTCTTCTCGAAAAAGAATTAACTTTTTTATATCTTACTGAATACTTACCTGCACTTTCACCATAAAGTATCAAACTTTTTTCTTCTTCATTTAATTCCCTAAAATTTTGATTGCTATCAATATTATGTTCTGAACAAAAATTAATAATCATCTGTGCATAAAAATCTTTATATCTAGTCCAACACCTAAAAGGCACTTTTTTCAACGGAACATTAAAATCAATAATTTTATTATAATCAAGTTTACTTACAAAACCAAGTCCATGACAGTTTTCACATAAATTACTTTCCTTATTAAGGACAAAGAAGTCCTCGGAAAGATCTAGCATTATCGCATAGATCAATCCGATACTTCTATTTAGACCAAAGTATGTTCCAATTGTTGATCTAATATTGTTATTATGATTTGACTGTTTAATTGGAACTGCAGCCACCATATTAGAAAATGATTTAACTTTATAGGAAGGTTCACTTACTTCATCAGCAAACATAGCCATAAACTCATGTTGACCAATTTGCGCAATCGTATCATAAGCTAAAGATGATTTGCCACTGCCAGAAGGTCCTATAATCAAATTTATTCCCTTTTTTACAATTTCAACATCAATATTTTTCAGGTTGTTTGTTTCTATACCTTCAATAACAATGTCATCAATCATTCTATCACCCTTCCTTTATTATTCTATACAGATCTTTAATCAAAAACTCCAAAGTCATTTTTGAATGAACACAGAAGCGTTCATCTAAATCATGTATAGTATTTCCTTTTTTTAAATGCATTGCATTTATGGGACACCCACCGCCACAAATACCTAGAGCAGGACATTCTTGACACTCATCCTTATTTATTGGAGTCAATTGAGACCATTCAATAAAATCTTTATGCTTTGATGCATTAAAGTTTGCATCGTCGACATTTGAAACAAAATACTGCTTATTATGCAAACAACCATGGCAAATGCCAACTTGTCCATTAGGTGCAATTACAATTTGTCCACCACTTGTTGCTGCACAATCGGAGAAGTAAATCTGTGCTTTTGAGAAAGACTTTAATTTTCTCATTATACGGTCTTCATATATTCCACGTTTCCTAAGTTCAACAAACTCATCAATAATAAATTGAGCCGCCTTTTCATTATATTCTTGTGAAAGAACAAAGTTTTCATCTGACATCATAATATTAAATCCGAATGATTTAATTCCATAATTATCGACAAGTTTAAGAATATTTTTTGTATCCTTAATTGTCTCTTCACTTAATGTAACAGATAACGACACCTCAACCCCAATTCTCTTGCACATATCAAGTGTCCTGAGAATTTTGTTAAATACATTCTTCCCCGCAACATCAACTCGCATCGCATTTGCTTCTTCGGTAAATCCGTCAACTGAAATTGCAATAGAAACTCCTAATTCTTTCAATTTAAGTGCTCTTTCTTCAGTAAGAAGCAAGCCATTAGAAACCATAGACATTTCCAAATTCTTCACACATTTTTCAACGTCTCTAAGACTATTAATCTTCTCTGCAATATAAACTAATACCTCATAATTTACAAGAGGTTCACCACCATAGAAAATAATAACAGGTTTATTTTCTTCAAAATCCATACCAGACAACTTAATTTGCTTAATAAAGAAATCAACAGCCTTATCTGCTGTTTCAACAGACATATTTTCTAATGAGAAATTACTCCTCTTGCATGCATCGTTGTTTCCAAGAAAACAGTATTTACATGCAAGATTGCACTGCTCACTGGTAATCATATAACATACATTTACTGCTGGAGCTGGAATCCTACTTCTTACAAATTTTAAAACCTTCTCATCATCTTCCTCTGAATGATTTAAAATTTTAAATTTTACTAATTCATTCACTTCATTTCTGATATATTCCGGTGCATCTTCATAATCATTGCAAAAAGGACCTGCAAGCCATGCCTGCAAGTCCTCGTAAGCCTTTTTATTCAAATACACTGGTTTCATTCTGAGTGAATGATATAATGCCACATCATCCCCCAAATCATAAACATGAGCATAACGTGATAATCTTACCATTCTATCTCCTCCATCGTATTTACATTCGACATTTGCGACAGCAATCATGCCACATATTTTCAAATAATAATGTACTATTTACTGTCATACACGCCTAAATCAATTTAATTATAAAAGCTGTATCACACCTTTAATATATGAATACTATTCCCAGTCAATTTCATCTAAATCTGGAATATTACGGCATGAACATGCACATGTACAAGAATTACATGCTACACAAGCACATCTAGCCATTACCACAGCTTCGTCACAAATTGTACCAAACATCTTAGCGTATTCTACATTATTTGCACTCATTTTACATTTCCTCCCAATCTACATCTGCAATAATACCACCAGAGCAAGAGCAACGACAATTGCACATACAACCTGTACACTGAGATATGCAAGATGCAGCACTCTGAATTGTCTTTTCAGTAATATTACCAAGCATTTTTCCATAAGAATCAACGTTGTAATTAATCATCGTAATTACCTCCTCGTATAGTTCATTGATGTTATATTACTACTCTCTAAGGGAAAAGTCAATAATTAACCAATTATACGAGTTATATGTTTTTTCTTTTATTATACATTATATAGTGCTATTTGCATGTTTCTATATCAATATCCAGTGTTTTTTATTTAAAATGTATCATTCATCATTTTTTCATTTTATTCAAAAAAAGCCAGTAAACTCAAGCATTTCCGCAACTTTTCTATAATGGGTATATTATGTATATCTTTTAAGCAAGAATTTCTATAAATCACCAAAAACACTCTCAGTATTAATCCGTTACTGTCCATACACCATATCTTTTAACACAATTTCTTCCGCACTGACTTTGATATTATTCATCAACCCGACCCACTTCATCTGATCCTGCCTCTTTAAGTTTTCATTCACGCCCTGTTTTTCTGCCATCTGTTTCATTAACACTTCTACCTGCTCTGTTACTTCCTGGTCAATCTGATTCAGATGTGCTGTCAGCTTGCCAGATAATAACAAGTTTTGATACCGTATTGGTCTATGCTCTTTCAAAAACTGTTTCCGTAACATTCCATATTTTCCATATGTCGGTTCTTCTTCATTCAATACCAGATCCGGCAAATAATAATCTCCACACAGAGTATAGCTTAATCCGTTCTTTTTATCATAAATGTGTTTTTCCATAATTTTATCTCTCCATTTCTCTATTTTTTGATTTATTTTTCTTACGCTGCTGATTCTCCATCTCACTCTTTTTTATTCCCCAGGCTAATCTTTCATGAATACTTCCCTTCGGCATTTGTTCCATCCGCTGCTTTTCTTCCAGAGCTTTCTCGTTGCGAATATCCTGCTGTACTGCCGCATCTACCGTCTCTATTCCCAGAACACGCACAACACGATCATACCTATCAGAAACGCCTTGCATTATATTCTTTTCTTCTGATAATTTATGATTTTCTTTACGCATATCATCCAACTCCTTCTGAATACCGTTATATTTTTGTTTCAGCTTTTGATATTTACTCTTCCAATTTTCCACCTCTTTTGTAAGTTCTTTAACCTGCGCAGCCATTGCCCCAACCTTATTTTTTATCTGAAGAAACAGCGGTTTGATTTTTTTGTCCCGGTAGGTCGCTGCCCGTTCCAACGTGCCAGCTTCCGGTAACAACATTTTAACTGTTCCATATTCTTTTATTTCCTTACTCACATTATCCATAATCGGCTGTAACTGTTCCCTGCGTTCTTCCAGGCTTTTTAATTGTTTTTCTGCTGTTTCTGCACGCTTTTCTGCTGCTTTTTTATCTCTAAGCGCCTGTTCTTTACTTTCCTTCAAAAGCTGTACGTCTTCTCTGGATTCTGCGATTTGTAAGGCCAATCCTTCGTTCTCTGCTGTCAGATATTCTTTTTCCTGTTCCAGTGCCTGTACTTCCTTTTTCCGTTCTTTCTTTTTGAAATTGTAAACGTCCAAATGTTCCTCATGAGTACCTTTCTGTTCCCATTCAATTCCATGTTGCTTTGCAATCTCAGCCAGAACTTCTTTTTCATGATTTATCCACTGATTCATCTCCGTATCGTGCTTATTTCCGCCTTGAAATCCCAGACTTTTTAATGCTTGTTTCAGTGAAACCCTGGTGTCCATTCCTTTTCCTTTCCAGCCATTTACATAAGGAATGAAATCGATATGCAAATGTGGAGTAGCTTCATCCTGATGCAGATAGCAACTAAATACCCGAAGTGTCGGATTTCGTTTCTGGAAATCTTTCACATACTCATTCAGTACCTTTACAGCCAAATCTCCCTCATCTGTTCCAACAGCCATATCTTCTCGGTTTCCAATCTGGAAAATCACTTCATGGAACAGCTTTTCCTGTTTCCCTTGGCGAATCTTTTCATAATAATTTGTAATCTGCCGATCTTTTCTTTTCCCGACATTATACCGTTCTACAGCTTCATCAAACAGCTCTTTATAGACTTCTTTCAGATTCTCATTCCGGTAACAAATATTTAATTGCACTCTGTCTGGATCAACATTTTCTGCTATAAAATCTCGTCTGTTATGAGCCAGAGACCCTGTCCCGATCATACCACTGATTGTTCGTTTCATCGTCATATTCCTCACCCCGCTTTCTAAAACCAGTGCCAGACATGGCACATAAATTTGTATCTTTGCCAGCTATAGTATAAAAAGAAATATTCGCCGGATACGGCGGTTTTGTTACTTTTGTCAAAAGTAACGCAAAAGCACTTTCGACATCCGTTCCGTCCATCAAAAGTACCCTTGCGCCCTGCCGGGGGCTATTCCTCCCGTTGGTCGGTTCACTCCTGCGTTACTTGTATGGCTGACTTATCCCGGTATCCTTGCCCGGATATATTCCAGATCACCACAATACGGTGTTCCTACAAGATACCATTCTCTTGCAGGATTCATTTCCATCCTGGTCTGAACCCATTCATCATCAAGCAACACTTCCAGACATTCTCCACAGTGAAATCCCGTATCAATCCATAAATCTGATGATAATAATCCATATCTTTTGTTATAACTGTTGTATCCTAATCTTCCTTCTTTCATTGTGACATTCTCCCTTCTTCTGATTTGCAGTCAGCTTTTTAATCATTTCAATCATGGCAGAGGATTCATTTTCTTCATAAGGCTCCTGAATCAGAGCATCGACATATCGCCTGCTTTGGAGGTCATACAAGGCATTAAGATGCAGTTGATTAAAACCAAAAGTTCCTTCTTTACCAGCAAAATACGTGTGTGGATTTAATGGATCACGAAATATATTCAAGTCAGAACCATCACAGGCAAGTAACTGGTAGCCTTGGTATTTTTTGTTACATAATATCTGCTCATGAAATTTATGAAATAAATATTCCATGGTATCTGGTTTCAATTTGTTCCTTTGTTTTATGAAACCAAAGATTTAGAGAGATTAGACCAAGTGGAAGATGAAAATGTACTGAGTGAGAAAGAAATAGAAATTCTGAATCTTGTACGTATGCAACCTTCAATCACGCAGAAAGAAATGGCTAATGCGTTAGATTGGAATCTTGCTAGTGTGAAGTATTATATAACCAAATTGAAGGAAAAGAATTATCTGAAGAGGCAGGGAAGTAGCCAAAAAGGGAAATGGGTGATATTAACAAAACGAGATTGACACTTGCATCAATTCGTATTAAACATATGAAATGTAAGGAGGAGAGAAAGATGCCCTTGACGGAATGACGCGGAGTTGATCAATGGATATTTGCAGTCAATGAAGTCAAATATTCGAGAAATCATTCGTTATATTGATGATACGACACTTGAAAAATCAAATGATAAAAAGAAAGATAAACAGGAATCTACGAGCACCATACCAGAGGAAGTGCAGGAATTTGTGAATCTGACAATTACAGAGCATATGGGAAAAGCGTATTCGGAATGGAAGTTAAATCAGGATAAAGAGCCAGTAAGTGAGATTGAAAAGAAATACCAGGAATTACTGGAAACGTTATCCCCAGAACAGGAAGAAGTGATTATGGAATACTGTAATGCAATTTTCAGCAGTGGAGCAGATACAGAAGAGTTTTTCTATCGGTTGGGATTAAAAGATGGACTGAATCTGAAAAATACGGTAAAATCTGTATTAGAAATGATATCATGAAATCAGGATTTGTAGGAGGAGTAAATCTATTAACATGAAAGACATAAAAAGCATTTGCAAAATCGCATTGGTACAGGAAGAACCTGTCATGTTTAATAAAAAAGCCTCACTTAATAAGGCACTTCAATGTATTAACGAGGCTGCAATACAAAATCCGGATATCATCGTTTTTCCCGAACTCTTCATCCCCGGATACCCAGTTGGGATGAATTTCGGTTTCAGTATGGGTAAACGAAGTGAGGAGGGGCGTAAAGACTGGAAACGATATTACGATGCCTCTGTTGTTGCCGGAGAAACGGAGTTTCAGCAGCTTGCAGAGGCGGCTCAGAAAACTGGAGCATATATCAGCCTTGGCTTTTCCGAGAGAGATGCCGTTAATGGAACGCTTTATAATAGTAATGTCATTTTTGAGCCGGATGGATCGTACAAGGTGCACAGAAAATTAAAACCGACAGGCTCCGAACGTGTTGTGTGGGGGGATGCTGATAAGGGGTACTTCCCTGTTACAACAACGCCATGGGGGCCGATCGGCAGTCTGATCTGTTGGGAAAGTTATATGCCGCTTGCTCGTGTGGCTCTTTATCAAAAAGGCATCACGATTTACATTTCGCCAAATACCAATGACAACCCAGAGTGGCAGGCTACCATTCAGCACATCGCAATAGAAGGCAAGTGCTACTTTGTTAACGCTGATATGATTATCAGACGCAACTCATATCCTTCTGACCTATACGAGAGAGATGTCGTATCACAGCTTCCGGAATTTATTTGCAGAGGAGGAAGCTGTATTATCGACCCGTATGGACATTATTTGACAGAACCAGTCTGGGATAAAGAAACCATCATCTACGCAGAACTTGACATGAGCTTGCCTATCTCCTGCAAAATGGAGCATGATGTGGTTGGACATTATGCACGTCCAGATATACTTGAACTAAAAATCAACGATAAATAGTGCAACAATTACAAATTCTAACTAAATTCTATTTTTCAGGACTGGAAAAATAGGAAGTTTCGGAGGATAAGCATTATGGAAATAAAAAAGATCCATCAAGATTTTTCGGTATGCAAAGTGATGGATTATTCACTTGTAAACATAGATGCAGAATATAGTTTCATTGGGAAAACAGATGAGGAAAAATCTTTGGTATGCATTACCAGTGATGTCCCGCCAAACGTCATTCAACGTGATGATGGCTGGAAAGGTTTTCGTATTCAGGGGATATTGGATTTTTCTTTGATTGGAATACTATCTAAAATTGCTAAGATTCTGGCAGAAAACAGTATTTCGATTTTTGCGATTTCAACCTATAACACGGACTATGTTTTGATAAAAAAGGAAAATTATCAAAAGGCTCTGGATATTCTTAAAGACTCAGGCTATGAAATCGTAGAGTGACAATTTCAAGTTTGCATATTTCATTAAAAGGCACATATTAAAATTAACACAAAAGGAGATGTTAGAATGAAAGCTCATGAATATTGGTCTGTCGGAGCATTGATAACGATGCTAGGAACTTTTTATAGCGGATATAAAGGTTCAAAATCAAGCCATAAATATTTTGCGGCAAGTTCTTTGCTTTGTATGATTATGGCTATTTATACAGGTCATAAGATGATATCTAAAAACAAGAAAACAAAGAAAGAACCAATATCATTAGGAAATGAAGAATAATACAATCAACCTTGTGCCCAGTGGGCACGAAGTTGGCATAGTCACTATGGTGTCAGGAGAAATCCTGGCATCTTTTTTTTATATCTTTTTACACTTCAAAAAATAATTTTAAAAAATTTCTAAAATCATGTCCGATTTTGTCGCTCCAAATACAGAGTATATGGAAGGCAAATTGAAAATCCTCTGATTTCCAAAAATCACAAACGTAAAAGAGGTTCAGACAGTTCTTCCGATTGCACCTTGCTACGAAAATAAAACTCGTAGCCAAAAACTGAACCTTGACAACAAATGTTTTCAACAATTATGAAAGCATC
>NZ_CAXSTD010000028.1:0-12629 GCF_964240315.1 Blautia sp. Marseille-P2398 | reverse complement strand
CGTATAAATTAACACAAAATAAAGTACATCAATCAACTTTGAGACACTGTATATAGTATGAAAAAACAGTTTTTCAGCGGCGTCCCTATAGAGGTGAGGGAATTCTTGCTACGGTTGTTAAAAGAACTTTGTAATCGGATATTTTAATATGAAACATTTTCTTTTTTTACACGAATTTTATACTTCGTGTGCTATGATAAAACTATAAATCTAGAAATTCAAAAAGGAGACTATCATGCACATTTTAATTATAGAAGATGAAGAACAGCTCTGCCGTTCCATGGCAGAGGGGCTCCGCATGGACGGATACGAAACAGATACCTGCTTTGACGGAGAAGAGGGACTGGAATTATGTATGACAGAGAATTACGACCTGATCCTTCTGGATCTGAACCTGCCGGGAATTGACGGTCTGGAAATCCTGCGTCAGTTCCGTACCTTCAATACCAATACTCCTGTTCTCATACTCTCCGCAAGAGTACAGATCCAGGATAAGGTAGAGGGGCTGGATCTGGGAGCCAACGATTACCTCACCAAGCCATTTCATTTCGAAGAGCTGGAAGCCCGCATCCGCAGCCTTACCCGACGCAAATTTATCCAGGAGGATGTCTGCCTGAGATGCAGCCGCATTACCTTTGACACACGTACAAGAGAAGCCAGTGTAGATGGCACGCCTCTGGCTCTCACCAGGAAAGAAAGCGCACTTCTGGAATATTTTCTGCTTCACCGCAACCGGATCATCAGCCCTGAGGAAATGATCGAGCATCTCTGGGACGGCAGCGTGAACAGCTTCAGTAATTCCATCCGGGTGCATATTTCTTCTTTAAGAAAAAAACTGCGAACTGCCCTTGGATATGATCCTATACAAAATAAGATTGGACAGGGATATATTCTGGAAGAATAAAAATCATTCATATCTGTACAATAAATATTTTCAGATTTCAAATACTACTATGTCATTATAATGAAACGAAAGGATTTATCTATGAAATTTTATTCAGAAAAACTTTCCCCCCGCAGGCTCTCTCTCCAGTGGCGGCTCACATTGCTGATCTCCGGGCTGGTTATCACAGCCTGTGCACTGATGTATTTCTTCATCAGCCGTTCTGCTGTGACCGGCCTGGAAGGGATCTCCGACTATGTGGTTCTGGTCACCCCCGATAATTCAAACCCGATCTCCATCAATGTAGATCCAAAAATCCTCATCCCTGATCTGGAAAACCAGATCCAGAATACCAAAAACAATTTTTTGTTCCAGAGCATGATTGCCACAGGTATCATTATTCTTCTCAGCAGTATCTGTACCTGGTTTGTCACCAGAAGAGCCCTGACCCCCCTGCGCAGATTCAGCGACAGGATCCGCCAGGTACAGGCACAGAATCTGTCTGAACCGCTGGAAGTCCCACTCTCAGAGGATGAAATCTCACGTCTGACCAGATCCTTTAATGACATGCTTGCCCGCCTGGACAATGCCTTCTCTGCACAGAAACAGTTTGTGGCAAGTGCAGCACATGAGCTTCGCACACCCTTAGCTGTAATGCAGACAAATCTGGAAGTTTTTTACAAAAAGCCGGAGCACGCACCCCAGGAATACGACAGACTTTTCACCATGCTTCAGGAACAGACCGGACGGCTTTCCCATCTTGCGGAAATCCTGCTGGACATGACAGGTCTTCAAACAGTAGAGCGTTCTGACACTATTTCCCTTGCAGCACTCACAGAAGAGGTTTTCTGCGATCTGGATCCGGTTGCAGAAAAACATCAGGTCCGGCTTATTCAGACAGATGGCGACTGTACTGTTACAGGCAGCTATATCCTTCTGTACCGGGCAGTCTATAATCTGGTTGAAAATGCGATCAAATATAACCGGCCTTCCGGTTCCGTTACTGTAAGCATTCATTCTGCAGAATCTGCAGTCCTGGAGGTAACTGACACAGGCATCGGTATCTCCCCTGAAAATCAGGAAAAAATTTTTGATCCCTTCTACCGTGTGGACAAATCCCGCAGCCGCGCCATGGGCGGTGCAGGTCTGGGGCTTGCTCTTGTAAGCGAGATTGCCAGACAGCACAACGGCCAGGTAAAAGTAACCCAGAGCAGCGAAAAAGGCAGTACCATTGCCCTGATACTGCCTGAATCAACTGACTATTGATTTTTTCTCTTATTTATTTTTTTCCAGAATCTGAATTAGTTTCTGTGTATCTTCCATAGTAGTAGCCCAGCTTGTGGCAAAGCGGATCACAGAGTGTGTCTCATCATACTTCTCCCAGAATCCGAACTCCACATCCTGGGCTATTTTTTTCATTACCTCATTGGACACAATACAGAAGATCTGATTGGTGGGAGTATCCAGAGAAAGCTGATATCCATATTTCTTCAGTGCATCCTTGATCTGCTCTGCAGCTTCCATTGCAGGTTTGCCGATCCGCAGGTACAGCCCGTCCGTAAACAGCTCACCAAACTGGATTCCTGCGATCCGTCCCTTGGCAAGCAATGCTCCATGCTGCTTGATGATCGTAAAAAAATGAGGAATCCGTCCTTTCTGCGGTATAACCACTGCTTCTCCAAACAATGCTCCGCATTTGGTTCCTCCAATGTAAAATACATCGCTAAGTTCTGCCAGATCAGTGAGAGTCACATCATTCTCCGGGCTTGCCAGTGCATAGGCAAGGCGGGCGCCATCCACATAAAGGGGAAGATGATTTTCCCGGCAGACTTTGCTGAGAGCTGCTAATTCTTCTCTGGAATACAGGGTACCATATTCTGTTGGCTGGGAAATATATACCATCCCGGGCATTACCATATGCTCATAATTGGCATCATCATAGAAATCCTTCACCAACTTCTCAATCTGCTGTGCAGAGATTTTTCCATCTTTCTGCGGTACTGTCAGAACCTTATGTCCACCAAATTCAATAGCGCCAGATTCATGGGTTGCAATATGACCTGTATCCGCAGCCACAACTCCCTGATAGGATTTCAAAAGTGCATCGATTACTGTGGCATTGGTCTGTGTTCCGCCAACCAGCAGGAATACTTCTGCCTCCGGCGCATTGCAGGCTTTTCTGATCTTTTCTTTCGCATCTTCTGTATATGGATCCTGACCATAGCCCACTGTTTTCTCCAGGTTTGTCTCCATCAGCTTCTTCATGATCGCAGGATGCGCACCCTCCATGTAGTCACTGGCGAAATATAAACGTGATTCTGTATTTTCCATTTTTATCGTTATGTCCTTTCACTGCACTATTTGCGCATTTGACTTTTTTATTCATAGCTTCTGTTCTGTACCGGAACGCTATTCATTCTGTTACTCTATTTTTCTTAGCATTTCTCCCATCTGCTCTTCTGACTTTCACAGATGGAGTTCCACTGACAATTCCCACAGATTTCTTTCCTCTTTCCTGATGCCAGGATTTTCTTTTGAACAACATCTGTAAAATCATCAAATTCCATGATCTGTCCATTCTCCAGGCCGCATAGTTCCAGCACTGCATTGTCATATGCTTCTACAAGTGAAAAGGAAGAACAGCATCCTTTTTCATTATTCGGACAGGCAGAACAGATCTCGTCTGTATCTGCATGAAGCTGTATCTTTGCTCCCTTCTGGAAAATATCCAGCATTTCCTGCATATGTGCGGAAAACCCGTTACTATATCCCTCACCCTTGAAATATGCAAGGCACATTCCATGGTGAGGGCGTAGTGGAATATTTTTTATAAAAGACATCTTTGTGCACCTTTCTCCTTAATTTTTTAACATATTGGATACTTTAACACAAAGCGTTTTTATTGACAACTTTTTTTATTTTATAGTTTACAATCCGATAATTCTATATACTGATCTGATTTCATCAGACTTACTGGATAAAATCAGAAAAATCCTTTTTTACTTTTTCTTCATTTACCAGCCTTAGCTACCCTCATATTATAAAGAAAGGTACCCAATGATGCCAGAATAATCAGCACATATCCTGTAAAGCTGTACTTATCCGGAATCTCTCCAAACAGGACAAATCCCAGCATCGTGGCAAAAATAATCTGCGAATAATCAAAGATGGAAATCTTCCCTGCAGGTGCATAGGTGTATGCAGCCGTAATCGTAAACTGTCCGCCCGCTGCGAATAATCCTGCCATCAGCAATGTCACAAGCTGCTTCATACTCATGGGTGTGAAATGGAACAACATCCAGGGTACAACCGACAAGCAGGAGAAAAATGAAAAATAAAACACGATAACCGGTCCCTTCACTCCGTGAGTTCCCAGTACACGCACCATCGTATACGCAATTCCTGCTCCCAGTCCACCGCAGACTCCAATCAGTGCCGGAACAAGTGCCGCATTCTGAAATCCCGGTTTCACTACAAATAAACATCCGATAAATGCCAGCGCAACACACGCAGCCTGTGCCGGTCTGATCTTTTCCTTTAATAAAAGGAATGAAAAAATAATCGCAAAAAACGGAGATAACTTATTCAGGATCGATGCATCTGCCACCAACAGATGGTCAATGGCGTAAAAGTTACACAGAATCCCCAGTGTCCCGCACACACAACGCAGGATCAGTGGTCCCCAGTATTTCTTATCCACCTTCGGCACTGTACGATTTTTACAGAGAATCACCGCCGCAAACACCGCCGCCACCAGATTCCGGAAGAAACTCTTCTCCACAGACGGCAGATCACCTGCCAGACGCACACTCACATTCATACAAGCAAAGAAAAACGCCGACAGGATGATCATTATCATACCCTTTATGTAATTTTCCTGTTTCATCAGATTTAACCTGCCTTTCTGTCCATGCAGACAGCTTCTTTTTATCATATGCTGTCTGTCATCTACCTGTTAATCATAGCACGGACAACTGTTTTAGTACAAATAGATTTTTTATTCCAATTCGTCCTAAACCATGTTATACTATAAGAGCTGTCGAACCTCCAGCAGAAAGGAGGTGAGTTTCATGGAAGAAATTCTCGTCACATTTCTTGTCTCTGTTTTAGCAGGCGTAGTTAGCTACTACATATGCAAATGGCTGGACGGCAGACACTAGACAGCAACAGCCCAAACGGAACAGCTCACCGTAACGAGCAAGAAAGCCCTCAGAGCTGCAACTCTGAGGGCTTTTGTTTCTTTAGTTCGCTTCATGGAATCTCGTCACATTCCTTAGCTACTGTTAGTATATGCTGAAAAAAATAAAAAGTCAACTTAAAAATAATATTAGGTAGTATAAATTTACTGTAGGAAATTTACCCTGCTTTTACATCCCATTGACTTTTCCAAAAGCTTGTGTTACTCTAAAGCGTGTTTGAAAATTGTAACGCACATCTTGCGTAAAGCATTTTTCAAATACGCTCTAACAAAAGAAAATCTGCATAATGGATAATAACAACGGGAGCCTGTGGGACAGGCTGAGAGGAAGATAGATCTTCGACCGCACCTGATATGGATAATGCCAGCGTAGGGACTGTATTTGTATATTAAAATCTGCCAGTGTGTTATTCCGGCAGATTTTTTTGCAGGATTTTATCTGCTTCCTGCACAACTGATAATGTCTGCTTCGGCAGACCAAATCTTAATTTCAAGGAGGTTCATTATTATGAACACAGACAGATCAAAAACACTCAGAATGGTCATGCTCGCCATGATGGTTGCCATCGGCGTTGTCATCTCACCTATTCTGAGAATCGAGGGTATGTGCCCTACTGCACACCTGATAAACATCGTCTGTTCCGTACTTCTGGGACCGTGGTATTCATTGCTTTGTGCCACTCTCATCGGAATCATCCGAATGATGTTTATGGGTATCCCGCCACTTGCACTGACAGGTGCCGTATTCGGCGCATTTTTATCAGGCGTTTTCTACCGCGCTTCTCATGGAAAGATTATCTGCGCAGTGATCGGTGAAATCTTCGGAACCGGTATCATAGGCTCTCTGGTTTCCTATCCTGTAATGGCATTTCTTATGGGCAGAAGCGGACTGAACGCATTTTTCTATACACCAATGTTTCTGGCAGCAACCTGCATGGGCGGCACCATTGCCTACTTCTTCCTGAAGGCCTTAAGTCACGCAGGAATGCTTGCCAAATTTCAGCAAAGCCTTGGAGCAAAAGTATATGACCGTAAATCAGACAAATCCCAGACAATTGACCAGAGCAGCACAGCCGCTGATTCATTGCATCACTAATCCGATTTCTATTCATGACTGTGCGAATATTATTTTGGCGGCCGGAGGCCGCCCGATCATGGCAGAACATCCGGCAGAAGTAGCTGAGATCACCAGAAACTCTCATGCACTGGCACTGAATCTTGGAAATATCACTGATGCACGTATGAAATCCATGCCTGAATCTCTGAAAATCGCTGCCAGTCTCCACATACCCGTTATGCTTGATCTGGTAGGAACCGCCTGCAGCAATCTGCGCTATGAATTTGCGCAGAAGCTTATGAACATCCACATGCCTGAACTCCTTAAAGGAAATATGTCTGAACTTCTTGCCATGTCCGGACAGACCGCACATGCAATCGGAATTGACGCAGGCGTACAGGATGTGCTTACAGATGCCAATCGTTCCCATCTGAAAGAACTGTTCCAGGAAAAGGCTTCCCAGTGGAATACCACACTTCTTATCACAGGCAAGGAAGATATGATCGTCTCCGCCAACAAGTGTGAATTTATCACAAACGGTACTCCTGCCATGTCACAGATCACAGGAACCGGATGTATGCTTGGAATGATCTGTGCCACCTATCTGGCAGTTACAGACTCATTTACAGCTGCCGTCTCAGCAGCCAGAGAATTTGGCACAGCAGGAGAAAGAGCAGAGAAAAACAGCTCCGGACCCGGAAGCTTCCAGACAGAGCTGTTCGATCAGTTTTACAATCTTTTATAAAAAAGTTCCCGTCAGACAATATGGACAAATTTCTTCCATATCATCTGCGGGAACTTTTTTATACTATTTCCGCACTGCGCATTTTTCCCAGTTCTCGTCTCGCAAACACAATCGCCAGCGCAAATGCCGCTGCATCTGCGATCGGTCCTGCATACATCACTCCATCAATTCCCATAAACAACGGGAAGATAATGATCAATGGCAGAAGAAAAATCACCTGTCGTGTCAGAGACATTACAATACCCAGCTTCGCCATACCGATAGAAGTAAAGAAACCGGAAGATACCGGCTGGATACCGTTTGCAAAGGTCATAAACATAAATATTTTCAGATAACGTTCTGCAAACTGAAAATACAGCTCACTTCCTGTTCCGAAGATACCCACGATCTGGTGTGGAAATATCTGGAAACAGAAAAAGAATATCGTTGCAATTACTGTACAGGCAGTTACAGAATAACGGTATGCCTGTCTTACTCTGTCATATTTCTTTGCTCCGTAGTTAAATCCCCAGATTGGCTGACTGCCCTGAGAAATACCAATACAGATTGCCATAAACACCATATTGACTTTGGAGATAACACCTACACAGGCAATGGGAATATCACTTCCATATACGGAATTTGCTCCATAATAACGCAGAATATTATTTAATACGATTTGCACGATCGCCATGGCAATCTGATTAATGCAGGATGCAAGTCCCAGAGAAATAATTGCTTTAAGATATGACAGCTTTGGTTTCAGCATCCCACCGGACAGATACATTTTGCGGAACTTACAGAAGTACACAATTACCAGAACTCCGGAAGCAACCTGTCCGATCACTGTTGCCCATGCAGCACCCTTAATTCCCCATCCGAATCCAAAAATAAACAGCGGATCCAGAATAGTATTGATGATCGCACCTATCATAATACAGACCATAGAATAAGTCGGACTTCTGTCTGCTCTGACCACATGATTCCCGCCGACAGACAAAATATAAAATGGAAGTCCAAATGCAGTAATACCTGTATAATCAACAGCATAAGGCATAACATCTGCAGTTGCCCCGAACAATGTCAGAAGTGGTTTCAGGAACATCAGTACAATCACAGCAAGTATCAGACCACTGATTGCCAGTGACGACAACGCAGTACCTGCAATCCCGCTAGCTTTCTTCTCCTGTCCTGCCCCCATTTCCAGATTATAATTTGATGCACCGCCAATTCCCAAAAGCAATGCCAGCGCAGTTGCGACCGTTGTAACAGGAAACGCCACATTTGTAGCTGCATTTCCCAGCATCCCCACACCCTGGCCAATAAAAATCTGATCCACGATATTATACATCGCACTGACCAGCATACTGATAATCGCAGGAATCGCAAACTTCGCGATCAGACCGCCTACCGGCGCTATACCAAGCGGATTCTGTGCCTGCGAATTTATCTCCTGCGTACTTTGGTTACTTTTTCCCAAGTGAATTCCATCCTCTCTCTACATATTCGATATAATTTCTATCACTGCTATTTTATGATAAAACACTTTTCAGGATAACTTCTATTATCTCCCTGCCCCACTATACCGTATCATTTACTTTAACATTTATTCTCTTTCCCTGCAACGTAAAAAGCATGCAAACTTTTTCCGGATTCCTCCCAAAAGTTTACATGCTTTTTCTGTCAAGCCGATCAATCGGATAAACTTATCCGATTCGCAACTTACTTGATTCAGTTAAAATCTTGTATGTTTATTCACATACTTCGCCTTATACTTAGAATACACAATCGTCTGATCCTTATACAGCCCATAATATCCTGACGCTGCATAACTGATAGAAACTGCGATCAGATAAAAAGAAACACCCTTAAATCCAAACATCTCAAATGCGATCAGAATCGATGTGATCGGACAGTTCGTTACTCCACAGAATACTGCTGTCATTCCGCACGCCGCACAAATAGACGGAGAAAGTCCCAGCCAGTTTCCCATCACACAACCAAACGTCGCCCCAATACAGAACGATGGCACGATCTCCCCGCCACGGAACCCTGCACGCATCGTCAATGCTGTCAGAACTAATTTCCAGAAGAAGTCCAGAGGTCTTGCCTGTCCTTCCTCCACTGCCTTCTCAATCAGCTCTGCACCTGCGCCCATATAATCTGAAGTTCCCAGAAGTAATGTAATTCCAATCACCAGACAGGATCCCACAACTACACGCACATATGGATTCTTAAACCACCTTCCATATGCTCCGGCAACTCCATTCAGCACCATACAGAATACAATACTAATCACTGCACATCCAACAGCGATAGCACCCATTTTCAAACCCGTTTCAATAGTCAGCTTCGGAATATCCACTACATGAAAAGTCTCCGGTGTAACTCCCATTCCTGCCGCAAATCCGGATGCAACCAGGGAAGCAATCATACAAGGCATCAAAGCTGTATAATACATCACTCCTACACTGACTACCTCCAGTGCAAAAACAGCCGCAGCCATCGGTGTTCCAAACAATGCAGAGAATGCTGCACTCATACCACACATAACAATTACATGTCGGTCTTCCTCATCCAGATGAATCCAACGTCCAAGCTGATTAGCAATACTTCCACCAAGCTGTATTGCCGCACCTTCACGTCCTGCAGAGCCACCTGCCAGATGCGTAAGTGCTGTAGAAATGAAAATCAGAGGTGCAGATAAAATCGGCACATCGTCCTGTGATCTCACAGTAGAAAGCACCTGATTCGTACCTCCATCATCCTTACCAAATTTCTCATACAGGTATACAATAATTAATCCCATCACCGGAAGCAGATAGAACATCCATTCATTTTCTTTCCTGTAATTTGTCACACTCTTCAGCACAAAAGAAAACAGTGTACTCGCCGCTCCTGTAATACATCCTACAAGTACCGCGATCATCAGCCATTTTACAAGATTTCCCACATCACGCTGAATCTCACTACTATAATATTGAAGCTTTTTTTTCAGTAAGCTTTTCGCTTCCGTACTTTGTTCTTCCGTGTCATTCTCCTGATCTGCACGCTTTTCCTCTTTCTCCATTTCCCCCTCTTACCTTTCCTTATTATTTTACATACAAATTTGCTATTTCTATTTTAGCATACATTTTCCATATCTACCAGAAAGATAAGACAGAGAAAATAAAGGTTATTGGAATTATATGTTACTGTTCACTCCGTTCACAGTAACGTAGCCAAAATTCATTCCAGATTGCCTGCGGCAATGGAATTTTGGCTTATATGTCTCGGGATTTTGGCATATTCATGCCAAAACACCTCGCGGAATAGTGGTGTGTGAACAGTAACAATTATATTACTGCTCACTCAGGCGTAGATTCACAATTGTATCCGATAACTTACTTAATTCGTTTAAAATACAGTACATATATTAACGTTTTTCCCAACGTCTTCCTTCTCTGCAAAAGGTCCGGGAATTACCTTGGCACCTCTGTGTCCTCCAAAGTAATCGGTATCAAATGTTATCGGTGTTCCATCCGGATTTTCGAAGAATTCTTCCGGCTCAAAAGCTTTTCCCAAAACTTCTGTATTGATCATACGTCCGGAGAAATCTTCAAGAATCTCATATATATTTGTATCCAGGAAATATTTTCCGTCTTTCTCTGTTAATTCTACCTTCACATTCTCAGAAGAAACGAACCCATTTTTCTCATGTTTCCATGCCTTTGCACCATTAAGATAAACATTTCCTTCACTCCATACCGGTAAATGATCAAAATGAACTGATTCCAGTTTCTTCATGTCTGCAGGTTTTGTAAAATCAAACTGTGAAATCCATTCATCATACGTTGGATACTCATCAAACATCCAGGTTCCGACTTTTCTGTTTTCAGAATCAAATCCATCATCAGAATCATGCATTGTAATAAAATCTTCTGAAGGCCATTTCTGGACGAAAATATTATTATAGAAACGATCATCTCCATGAAGTATAGTCATAAATCCCATAACCTCTGTACGATGAGGCATATGATATGGTGTATAACGCCAACTGGTTCCTTCGCCTACACAAGTTAAAGCACCGCAGATCAGATTATGTACCATAGCAACACCCTGAGTAGCAAAACGCAGGCTAGCATCTGATAAAAGGATATTGTTATCAATAAGAGTAGGACCATGACCTACTTCAACAAAAATATCCTGGCACATCATACCACCTTTCAACTGTTTAGCAAATGCCGGACGCTGATTGTCATGGAGCAGGTTCTGAGAAAGTCGTGTACCCTGAGCTTCCCAATCACACCAGATTCCCATAGTACAATGATGAATATGATTTCTTCTCATAATAACATCAATTGCAGCATGCATTTTAATTCCGGCAATTTCTGCTCCGCCCAATTCCATCATATTGTTGATATGGTGAATATGATTATCCTCAATAATACTGAATACACCACCCATACGCCCGATAATACCACCCTGCTCACAGTGGTGGATATTGTTTCGGCGGATAATATGACTTCCTACTTTTTCCTTAAGCCAGCCATGATACTGTCCACGGCATACCGCGTCTCTTTCCATTTGAGTTGGACTCTTAACATATTTATTAGTAAAATAATGATCATTTTCCGGATCATAATATTTTCCAAGAGAAATTCCTGCACATTTGCTGTTAGAGATTTCGCAGTCCTCAATGATCCATCCTTTACTCCAGTGAGGCCCGATCATGCCATCCTGATAAGCTGCAGGCGGTGCCCAGGTAGTTGCTGCTTTTGTAACTACGAAACCACTGACTGTGATATATCCAACACCTGTTTTTGATGGCATAAAGCATTCACGGCGTACATTAATTTCTACATTTTCCTCATTTGGATCTGCTCCATGAAAATTCGCATAAATTACTGTCTCATCTTTTTCCTGATCCTGTTCTGTGTACCATTTATAAGTAGATTCCTCCGGAACCCAACTACACTCATAGACCTCGGCTTTAATACATTCCTCTACACTTCCAGCCTCATAAAGTGCTCGGTTATTAAGATATACACATCCTGTATGTTTGTCAGCTTTAGCAAAATACCAGTCTCCATATACCATAGTTGTATATGGATTATAGTTGCCAAAAAGACTGTTCGCAACACGGCATACCCATACGTTTTCCTTATAAGGAACCCATGACTGAATTCGTTCTGCTCCAGTAATAACTGCCCCAAGAGGCTCTACACTCCTGTAAGTAATTCTGGCATCCTCTCTCCCCGCATGAACAGGATCTACATATTCCCGATAAACTCCAGGAGTTACCCAAACTTCATCCCCCGGCTGTGCAATTTTTGCTGCATCATTAATATGACGAAACGGCATCTGTTCTGTACCATTACCATCATGACCAGCATTTACATTTACATAAATCTTCATGAAAAACCCTCCCATATATGTTTCTATTATAGCAGTCCTCGTAAATAATGCATTTAAGACAGTTCAGCATGATTTCACACTCTGATGGACTGGATTAAGATGTATTATTTTAGAGGATTAATAGATTCTATAAATTTTGCTTATAATTTTAAAACCCATTTTCCTGCAAGACAATATATTTTTAATCCCACTTTCTATAATTTTCTATGTAAATGGTCAGAAGTTTCAGACATTCCTTTCTATAGATTTTTGCACACAAAAAAACCAGCTAGATGATAGCTGGTTTTTACTGTACCTTCAAAACTACATACATGTTGACATTTCCTTGAGATTCATTCTTCCTGCGATTCTTGGTCAAGCCCTCACCCGA
>NZ_CAXSTD010000027.1:0-19230 GCF_964240315.1 Blautia sp. Marseille-P2398 | reverse complement strand
CTGTTTTAGCTTTGCCCTGAAGGGCAATCGAGCAGGAAGCCCCCACTTCAAAATCTGTAAGATTTAAGTGGCGGGAGTATGTCACCTGCAAAATAATAACCGAATCAGGTAAGCCTCTTGTGGAGGTTGCGAAAAGCAATAAGCAAAAATAAAAAATCAACAGTGAAAAGCAGGCAGATGATCACACAGAATCATCTACCTGCTTTTCGTTAAATTTATCCATCATTTCTTTGTGAGTTTTATAATTCTTCGGACTCATTCCAAACTTCTTCTTAAAAGCCTTGGAAAAAACAAGCTGGTCTTCATAGCCCACATTATTAGCAATCTCTTTAACAGACAGACTGGTGCTGACCAGAAGATTGGCTGCTTTATGCATCTTATAATCAATGAGGAAGGTCTGTGCCGACATTCCAAGCTCTTTCTGAAAGGAACTGTTCAGATAGGCACGGCTGATTCCGATATTATCTGCAATATCAGAGATGCCGATTCCTCTTTGATACATATCTTTAATATATTCAATGGCAAGCTCCACGTAAACACTGGTGCTATAAGCATATTTGGCATTTTTTTTGTTCTGTGCAGACTGTTTTTCATGAAAGTCGGCAAGCTCGGCTAACAACAGGATCAGATAAGCCTGGCGCCTTAGATCATTGGCTTTGGAAAGCTGCTTATGATTCAGCATATAATCGATGTGTTTCAGGATTATTTTCTGATCCGGTGCAGGAAGTACTAATTGATTTTTGGAAAATCCACATTCTTTTACCATTGAGTGAGCTCGGATTCCGCGAAAACCAATCCAGGCATAAGTCCAGGGATTGGTTTCATCAGCACCGTATGTGACTGGTTCATTTGGATAAATTACAAACATCTGTCCGGGAGTAAGGCTCCAGGTCTGACCTCCGGCAGAATAGAATCCGGTACCGTCCAGCACAAAATGGATGATGAACTCATCTCTTGGCATGGAACAGATATGTCCGGGCGGGCAGTGTTCTTTGCCCGTATGGATCAGACTGATATCAAGGGAGCCTTCTTTCAGATTTTCAAGACAGCGGAAAGTAGCGCTGTCCGTATATTTTACATTTGGCATTTGGGTAATTCCTTTTTCTATTTTCTTTGATTGCAGATATTGTTGATATAAAGACATAAGGACTGATATCCTGCAAATACGCATAAATTCAAGTCGTTGTTGACATTTTACCATAAATTCAGCGGTTTTTCCATAACGATTATGACATAAATTCATTTCATTAGTCCATTTAAAAAAATAGACAAAAACGTATAATAAGAATCACAAGGAACACGTCGAAACGACGAATAAAGGAGGATGTATATGAGAAAAAACATGAAAAAACTCACAGTCGCAACAGTGATCGGTGCTATGACAGTTACTGCACTTGCACCAGTAAGCGCACAGGCGAAAGACAAAACTCTGACAGTTGCAATCTGGGATAACGGACAGAAAGCCGGACTTCAGGAAATTATGGATGAGTTTACAAAAGAGACCGGAATCAAAACTGAACTTCAGGTAGTAGAGTGGAGCAGCTACTGGACACTTCTTGAAGCAGGTGCATCAGGCGGAGACATGCCGGACGTATTCTGGATGCATTCCAATGAAGCTGTAAGATATATGTCCAATGATATCTTACTTGATCTGACAGACAAGATTGCAGACAGCGACAAATTGGAAATGGACAAATTCCCGGAAGATATCAAAGAAATGTATCAGTGGGACGGAAAAACATACGCAGTACCGAAGGACATCGATACAATTGCTATGTGGTACAACAAAGATATGTTTGATGAAGCAGGAATCGACTATCCGGACGGAAGCTGGACATGGGATGAATTCTATGATATTGCAGAGAAACTTACAAAAGAAGACGGAAGCCAGTACGGTTTTGCAGCAAACCCGTCTAACGAGCAGGATACATGGATGAATATTGTTTACTCCATGGGCGGACGTGTACTGACAGATGACAACAAATCCGGTTTTGATGATCCAAACACTATCAAAGCAATGGAATTCGTTGACAAATGCGTTAAAAATGTAATGCCTCCTGCATCTACAATGTCCGAAACAGGTACAGACGTACTCTTCGGATCTGGCAAGGTAGCTATGATTTCTCAGGGATCCTGGATGGTATCTGCTTTCAAAGACAACGATTATATCAAAGAACACTGTGATGTGGCAAGACTTCCGAAAGATGCTGAAACAGGAGAGAGCGTATCTCTTTACAATGGTCTTGGATGGGCAGCATCTGCAAACACAGATATGCCGGACGAAGCTTTCCAGCTTATTGAGTGGTTCGGTTCCAAAGATATGCAGAAGAAACAGGCTGATCTTGGTGTAACAATGGCAGCTTACGAAGGAATGTCCGATGGATGGGTTAACAGTGTTGATTGCTTTAACTTACAGCCATACATGGATGCAATGGACAATATCGTATTCAGACCACACACAAATGCAACACTTGCATGGTGGAACCCAATGTGCGAAGAACTGAAGAAACCATGGAATGATGAGGAAAGCATGGATGATGCATGCAAGAATATCGTTACTATTATGAACGATGCCATCGCAGAAGAGTCCTATTAATTAATGTTTAACAAAACCATTCATAAAAAATAAGAAACGGAAAAGCTGCCGCAGAAAAGATTCCGATCATGTGATAACCACAGGAGTCACAAAGGGTATGCTCATATGCGGCAGTTTTCCATTCAAATCAGCAACAAAATTCTATGATAAGAAGGAGTGAGAGCCGTGGCAAATCCAAAAAAAGGTACCAGTCAGGCGCGGAATGAATTCATCTGGGGATGGGCGTTCATTCTTCCTACAATGCTTGGTCTGATCATCTTAAATATCTATCCGATTTTTAAGACCATTTATGAGAGCTTTTTCAAGACCGGAGATTTCGGTAAGGGAAATATCTTCATTGGTTTTGACAATTATGTAAAGCTGTTCCACGATGCGGAAGTATGGCAGGCATTATTAAATACATTTAAATATGCCATTGTGGAAGTTCCGTTTTCCATTGCTATCGCACTTGTACTGGCAGTTTTATTAAACCGTAAAATGAAAGGCCGTGCTGTTTACAGAACTATTTTCTTCCTGCCTATGGTTGCTGCTCCGGCTGCGATCGCCATGGTATGGAGATGGCTGTTTAACTCAGAGTTTGGTCTTCTCAATCACATTTTTCATACAAAGATTAACTGGATTTCTGATCCGAAGATTGCAGTCTATGCGATCGCAGTGATCGGTGTATGGTCCATCATTGGCTACAATATGGTACTTTTCCTATCAGGTCTGCAGGAAATCCCAAGAGATTATTATGAAGCAGCAAGCATTGACGGAGCAACCGGAATCAAACAGTTCTTCCACATTACAATCCCGCTGCTTTCACCGACCATCTTCTTTGTAATGGTTACCCGTGTCATCGGTGCCATGCAGGTATTCGACCTGATCTTCATGGTTATGGACAGAAACAGTCCTGCACTTTACAAAACACAGTCACTTGTTTACCTGTTCTACCAGAATTCCTTTGTACAGAATAACAAAGGTTATGGTTCAACAATCGTCGTACTTCTTCTGGTTGTAATTATGATCATGACAGTATTCCAGAATATTGCGCAGAAGAAGTGGGTTCATTATAACTAAGGAGGGATAATTATGTCAGCAAGAGATAAAGCAAACAGAGTTCTGATCCATGTTATCCTGATACTGGTATCTATTACCATGCTGGTTCCTTTCTTATGGATGATTCTGACAGCTTTCAAAACTATGACAGAGGCAACCTCTGTCAACCCGTTCGTAATCCTCCCGTCTACATGGAGATGGGACAGTTTTAGAGAAGTAAGCGCAAATATGGATTTCTTACATCTGTATATCAATACCTTACTTCTGATTCTGGGTCGTGTTGTATGTGCGGTTCTGACAGCAACACTGGCAGGCTATGCATTTGGACGTCTGAACTTCAGGGGGAAAAACCTGATGTTCTCTCTGGTACTTTTCCAGATGATGGTGCCTGGACAGATCTTCATTATCCCACAGTACTTAATGGTAAGTAAAATGGGAATGCTCAATACCATTTTTGCCCTGGTATTTCCCGGTATTGTTACTGCATTTGGTACATTTCTCCTCAAACAGGCTTATATGGGACTTCCAAAAGATCTGGAAGAGGCAGCACGTCTTGACGGATGTAACATCGGTCAGACCTTCCTGTTCATCATGGCTCCTCTGACACGTTCTTCCATGGTGGCACTGGGAATCTTCACAGCAGTATTTGCATACAAAGATCTGATGTGGCCTCTGATCTGTAACAAAGATGTAATGCCTCTGTCAGCAGCACTTGCAAAAATGCAGGGACAGTACACCAACAATTATCCGCAGCTGATGGCAGCATCTCTGCTTGCATGTATCCCGATGATCGTACTGTATCTGATCTTCCAGAAGCAGTTCATCGAAGGTATTGCAACATCTGGTGGTAAGCTGTAAGTTAAAAAAAATAAAAAGAAGAATCCGGGAGGTTCGGGACATTTCCCCTGAACTATACAGGCAGAATTTTGTTATACAACTGGAAAGAGAAGAATAACAGAAGGCTGCCTGAAACTGGATATCTGATTGCTGAATCATCTGTAAAGGTGAAAGTCAGGACAAAATCATTAAGATAGAAAAAGGAAGGGGTAATAAAAAATGAAACCAGGAAGTCTTTATGACAGGATATTTGGATTTTTAGGTCAGTTAATTGCATTGAATTTACTATGGATCGTGTGCTCTCTTCCTGTTATTACAGCAGGGGCATCCACCACTGCTTTGTATTATTGTACATTAAAACTCCACAAGGATGGAGATATCCGGGTATTTCATGATTTTTTTAAAAGCTTTAAGCAGAACTTCAAACAGTCAACTCTGATCTGGATCCTGATGGCAGCAGTTGCAGTATTTCTTTATATGGAGAAAGAATCGTTGGTAACTATGCCTGGTTCCATGCCACAGATTTTCAATTACGTGATTCTGGCGGTATGTATTCCGCTGATTGCCATTGCACTGTACATATTCCCGACAGTTGCAGCATTTGAAAACAAAACAATGACTTTGATCACAAACGCATTTTATTTTGCGGTTAAACATATAGGTTATGCGATAGCAGTGGCAGTGATCACGATACTGCCAATGACCATGACACTTGTAGATGCAAAACTTTTTCCGGTATATCTGCTGATTTGGCTGATGGTGGGATTTTCCCTGACAGCCTATGCAGATTCCTGGTTTATGTGGAAACTGTTCAAACCGTATTTCAAAGAGGACGAAGAAGAACATCACTATGTAGATACAGAACCGGATCAGTATGCTTTTTAACAAAAAAACAACAAAGAAATGAGAGGTACAGAGTATGGAATGGATTAAGTATCATGAGGCAGAAAAAGTATTTGACCTGAGAACAGAAAACAGCACCTATCAGATGCAGGTAAGAGAGTATGATACTCTGGTTCATCTGTATTATGGATGCCCGGTAGGGGATTCCCTGATTACGGACAGGATTGTATGTGTGGACAGAGGATTCTCCGGAAATCCGTATGAAGCAGGAAAAGACAAAACATTTTCCCTGGATACTCTGCCGCAGGAATATACAGCTTACGGAAACGGAGATTATCGTATCAATGGTCTGGAAGTAGAGCAGGCAGACGGCAGCGACACTGCAAATCTGAAATTTGAATCCTATGAGATCACAAAAGGAAAATACAGCCTGAAAGGTCTCCCTGCAATGTTTGCAAAAGAAGATGAGGCAGAGACATTGGAGATTGTCCTGGCAGACCGTGTCAGCGGACTGAAAGCACATCTTCTCTACAGTGTATTCCCACATCTGGATGTGATCACCAGAGCAGTTCGTCTGGAACAGACTGGTGAGACACCTGTTACAGTAAAGAAAGCAATGTCTATGGAAATGGATTTTGAATATAGAGAAATGGATGCAGTTCATTTCTATGGCAGACATAACGTAGAACGTCAGATGGAAAGAACACATCTGGGTCATGCAAACTGGTCTGTAGGAAGTATTCGCGGCACTTCCAGTCATCATCATAACCCATTTGTAATCCTCTGCGACAGAAACACAGAAGAAACATATGGAAACTGCTATGGATATGCACTGGCTTACAGTGGAAACTTTACATTTGAGACAGAGGTAGATCAGGTAGGACATACCCGTGTGGTAATGGGAATCCATCCATATCATTTCGCATGGACACTGGAAAAAGGTGACACATTTGAAACTCCGGAAGTGATTATGTCATATTCCGCAGAAGGATTTGGAAAACTTTCTCGCATTTATCATGATGCATACAGAAACAACCTGATCCGCAGCAAATACGTAGAACAGCCAAGACCAATCCTCGTAAACAACTGGGAAGCTACCTATTTTGATTTTGATGCAGACAAACTGTATCATATTGCAGAAGAAGCCAGGAACATCGGCTTGGATATGTTTGTTCTGGACGATGGATGGTTTGGCAAAAGAGATAATGACTGGTGCGCACTTGGTGACTGGGAAGTAAATGAAGAGAAGATCAAAGGTGGACTTCCTGCACTTGCAGAGAGAATCCACGGACTTGGACTGAAATTCGGTCTCTGGGTAGAGCCGGAGATGATTTCCGAGGACAGTGATCTCTACAGAGAATATCCGGACTGGGCATTGAAGATTCCGGGACGTGCTATGAACCGGAGCAGACATCAGCTCAATCTGGACATTACCAGAAAAGAAGTCCGTGACCATATCATGAACCAGATTTTCAAAGTTCTGGATGCATGCAAGGCAGATTATGTAAAATGGGATATGAACCGCAGTGTAGACAACGTATTCTCCGCAGCACTTCCAAAAGAACGCCAGGGAGAGGTTTATCACAGATATGTACTTGCAGTATATGAAATGATGGAAAGCCTTGTGCAGAGATATCCAAATCTCCTGTTTGAATCCTGCTCAGGTGGCGGCGGAAGATTTGATGCAGGAATGCTCTATTATTCTCCACAGATCTGGTGCAGCGATAACACTGATGCTATTGACAGACTGAAAATCCAGTACGGTACTTCTTTCGGATATCCGGTAAGTGCAATGGGGGCTCATGTCAGCGTATGCCCGAACCACCAGTCAGGCAGGATCACACCATTCGAGACAAGAGGAACGGTTGCATCATCCGGTACATTTGGCTATGAACTGGATCTGATGAAGATGTCCGAAGAAGACAAAAAGACAGCCAGAGAGCAGATTCTGAAATACAAAGAAATCGAGCATCTGGTACAGTCCGGAGATTACTATCGTCTGATAAATCCATTTGAAAACAACAACCATGTACTCTGGCAGTTCGTATCCAAGGACAAAAAAGAGACAGTTGTATGTGGCGTAAGACTCCACAGCGAAGCTAATCCGTATATCTATCTTTTCTATCCTCAGGGACTGGATGCAGATCTGCATTACGAAGACATTGCAACCGGAAAAGTATACACAGGCGCAGCACTGATGAAAGCAGGACTGCCATTACCATTGACAACAGGTGATTACCAGCCAATCAGATTTACATTTAAGGCAGTGGAGAAATAATTACCGAATCAAATAAGTTATCTGATTCAATTGTAGGTGACTGTTTGAACATAATAAAAAGATGAAAACCAGTAATTAAGTTTATTAATAGCAGATAAGCTTAGTTACTGGCTTTTTTTGTCCTTTGCCATCTATAGATATCAATCAGTAAATAATCACAAAATTTTATATGATATATCTTTATAAGATGTTGTAGAATGATGTAAAATAGTCGTAGAATTATAAAAAACGAGGCAGGTAAAGAAAAATGAAAGAGAAAATCAAAAAAATGCCGGGAAGAATCAGAAATTATTTTTGCTCACATATGAGTGCGCAGGTTACAGTAACAGTAGTATTACTTCTGATTCTGGCAGGTCTGGTCCTTCAGATTTACGTAAAAAATCAATATTTTAATTATCTGCTCAGGAATACCAGATCAATGGAAGAATCCATGATTGAAACATCGACGATTAATATTGATGCAAATCTGAAGGATATCATCAGTGCTGCATGCAATGTAGGAGTTAATGAGACATTAAGAGTTCTGGTAGAAAACACGGAAGCAGACGGAATACTTCTGGCAAAAGAAAAACTGACATTGGGCAGCAGAATGGATGATATTGCTCATCAGATTGGAAGTGTTGTATCTATTGCAATTGTATCAGATGAAGGTCTGTGGCAGGAGTATGGGGTTTATTGGTACCAGACATCTTCAAAAGGAGTATGGGAAGATGGCAATCTGGATAAACTTCAGGAAATATATGAAAAGACCATGGCACTTCAGAAAGAGAAAGCAAATGTCAGGTACTATGTAGAGACAGATCCTGCTGTTCACAGTCAGTGGCCGCAGATAAGAATGGTACATATTGCAGTTCCGCTGATTGGAAAAACTTACAGTTATTCTCATGTGAAAAATGTAGCGGTCGTATCTTTCGATATGGGAGATATTCTGGAAAAAAGTGCTTTTGACAGAGTAGCTGATAAACCTCTTTCGATTGGATATATTGCAGATGAAAATAACAGAATCATTTACCATCCAAATGAAGAGTACGATGGAATGACAGTGGAAAGTTACAGAAAAACGCTGGACAGTACCGAGAATATCAGCAGATCATTAAAATATTTTGGATGGACAGCATATATTACCACGGATCTTGGAAAAATGCGTGCACAGGTTAACCAGATGTATACCAGAAGCATTTATGTATATCTGTTTTTGTTGTGTATCTGTGGATTTTTATGGCAGTTTACAATACGAAGAGTATTAAAACCAATTGATATTATACGGGATTCTATGCGAAATATTAAACTTTCCAAGAATCTTCCGAAGATAGAAGTAAAGGGAACCAATGAGATATGGCAGTTGGCTGGTTATTATAACGAAATGGCGGAAACTCTGGAACGACAGTACAAGGAAATACGTAGATATTATCGTGAAAAGAATCTTTCTATCCGTCAGAAAAATAAGGCAGAGAAAGAAGCTCTGGAATCACAGATCAATGCACATTTTCTCTGCAATACACTGACTGCGATCAATTATAATGCGATAGATAATGAAGATTATGAGGTAGCAGATCTTCTGAAAAAGCTTTCCAATATGCTTTCATATACATTCTCAAGGAAGCTTGTGTCAGTAAGTCTGGGGCAGGAACTGAGATGGGTAGAGCAGTATCTATATCTGCAGAAGTTCAGGCTTATGGATGTGTTTGACTACGAGATTGAATTTCAGGAAGAATACGGCGAATGGCCATGCTGTAAACTGTTTATTCAGCCATTTGTGGAGAATTCTATCCTTCATGGTTTTGAAGGAAGAGAAAGCGGGGGAATGATCCGTATTACGGGTCACATTGATGGATCCAGATTCCGTCTTTGCATTGAAGATAATGGATGTGGAATGAATGAAGATACAGAGAAACTGATGCAGCAGATTCTTATGGAAAAGCATACTTTGGATTTGGCAGGAACAGGAATCGGGATTCAGAATGTAGTGACAAGACTGCGAATGTATTATGGAGAAGAACTTTCTGTAGTTTTGGAATCAGAACCTGAAAAGGGGACAAAATTTACTTTCTGGCTTCCAATACCAGAGAATCCGGAGAAAGATATAGAGTAAATAAATGTAGCAAAAAAAGTAACAGAGGAGGTCTTTATACATTGAGAATTTTAATTGCAGAAGATGAGCAGAGAACCAGACAGGGATTAGTAAGGGTTTTGCAGAGCCTGAGGGATGAGTATGAGATTGTGGCACAGGCATCTAATGGAAAAGCAGCGCTGGAAATGATTCTGGAACAGAAGCCGGATGTGGTTTTTATTGATATCAAGATGCCGTTTATGGACGGGCTTTCAGTAATAGAAGCTGCCAGAGCTCAGGGAATTAAGGCAGAATTTGTGATTGTAAGTGCATATGCAGATTTTGATTTTGCCAAGCAGTCAATTTCTCTTGGTGTAATAGAGTATCTTCTGAAACCTCTTACAAGAGATGAGGCAGAAGCAGTACTGAAGAAAATTGAGAATAAGATCAGTGGAAAAAATAGCTATTCCCGCAGAAAATCCAGAAATTTGAGAGATAAATATCCGGATGCCCACCCTATGATTCTGCAAGCTCTGGATATCATACAGAGTGGATATGCCGGAAAAATAAGCCAGAAGAAATTGGCAGAAGATCTTGGGCTGAGCCAGGAATATTTCAGTTATCTTTTTGGAAAAAATATCGGAGAAAATTTCAGCACTTTTCTAAGGGAGTATAGAATTGAACAGGCACAGTATATGTTGAGGGAAGAAATATGTGATCAGAGGGATGTTCCTTATCAGGTAGGATTTTCCGATTCCAAATACTTTAAAAAAGTCTTTCGCGAGGTGACAGGAAAGAGTCCATCTGAATATCTGTCAGAAATAAAAGAGTAAAAAGATAAGCAAAAGGAGTAAAAAATTAACAAACAAAAATTAGAAAACATGGAAATATATAGAAAAAAATCCCTCAAATCTTAAAATATTTCCTGAATCTTAAAATATTATCCGCACAAAATCCCTTTTTCCGTAAAATTTTGGGTTATGTGATGAGAAATGCAATGGTAAAATATATACAACAAAACAACAGAGGAACGACCTAAAATTATACAAATAACCAAAACAAAATCCAACTAAGAAGGAAAAAGGAGGAAAAAACATGAAAAAAACATTATTTACAGCAACATTATTGGCGGCTTCGCTGATGGCGGCATCAACTGTACAGGCAGCTCCGCAGGAAGTTACAATGTGGCATTATTTTGATCAGAAGCCAGAGCAGGAAATGCTCGCAGACATGGTTGAAGAATATAATTCTTTACAGGATGACATTCACATCAATGCAACATTCGTATCCAGAACAGAGTTAATGAACCAGTACACAGTTGGAGCACTTTCAGGAGAACTTCCTGATATCGGACAGGTAGATTCACCGGATATGGAATCCTACATATCTCTCGGAGTATTCGAAGATATCACTGATGAGCTGGAATCATGGGGAGAACTGGATCAGTTCTATGATGGACCATTAAGCTCCTGTAAAGATCCTGATGGAAAAGTTTACGGACTTCCACAGAATAGTAACTGTCTTGCACTTGCTTGCAATATGGATCTTCTGAAAGCAGCCGGATATGATCATATGCCGCAGAGTCTTGATGAGTTCAAGGAAATGGTTGCAGCAACAACAGATGCATCCAATGATGTATACGGATTCGCAATGTGTGCAGTATCTACAGAAGAAGGAACATTCCAGATCCTTCCATGGCTGAGATCTGTACAGAATGGAACTGGCGTTAATGTTGATAATATTACTGCTGATTCTGCTGTAAATGGATTACAGACACTTGGAGATTTTGTAGCAAACGGATACATGAGTAAAGAGTGTGTAAACTGGACACAGGCAGATGCATGGAATCAGTTCTGCGCAGGAAAAGCTGCATTTGCAGAATGTGGAACATGGCATCTGGCACAGACAGATGCAATCAACGGAGCATTTGAATATGACTTTACACTTCTTCCAACAGGCGACGAAGGAACCTCTACATCTACAATCGGTGGTGAGAACTTTGGTGTCTGCAAAGGATCAGAAAACAAAGAAGCATGTGCTAAATTCCTTGAGTGGCTCTGCTCACAGGAAAACGAAGCAAAATGGGCAGCTGTAGGCGGAAAGATTCCTACAAGACAGGATGCGACAGCTGAATACACATTTGAGCAGGATGGATTTAAGGTATTTACAGATGAAATGAATTATGCGCAGGCTCGTGGACCGCACGCTGAATGGCCATCTATTTCTGAAGCGGTTTATACAGCAACACAGTCTGTAATCGTAGACGGAACATCTGCAAAAGACGCTCTTGAAACAGCAGCAGCTAAAATTAATCCAATCGTAGAAGAAACTCCTCTTCCTGAAAGCAACTAAAACTAACAAATAGGGAAGGATGTGGCTTTAATGGCAGCAAAGTCTAGGACTATGGCGCAGCAAAAGACGAAAGAAGCATACTGTTTCATTGTACCTGCATTTATTTATATGATCCTTGTGCTGGGATACCCGATCGTTTATAACATTATTCTCAGTCTTAAGGATGTAAATGTAAAGAACCTGAAATCAGGAACTTCCGTATTTGTCGGATTACAGAACTATATTGATTTATTCCATGATCCGACATTTCTTCTGGTTCTGCGCAATACATTTATTTTTACAATAGCTTGTCTTATTTTCCAGTTTACCATCGGATTTGCATTTGCGATGTTTTTCAATCAGAAATTTAAACTCGCAGGTCCGATCAGAGGTCTGATTCTTGTCAGCTATATGATGCCAATGGCAGTAACTGGTCTTCTTGGTAAAAATATCTTTTCCAATGCAGGTCTTATCAATGACCTGCTTGGAAAAATCGGAATCAGCGGTCCGGAATGGCTGGTTAACACCAGCACAGCTCTGATTGCAGTAATTATTATGAACTGCTGGGTAGGTATTCCGTTTAATATGCTCCTTCTTGTATCAGGACTTACAAGTATTTCACCGGATGTATACGAGAGCGCATCCATGGATGGAGCAAATTGGGGACAACGTTTTCTTTTTATAACTCTTCCCCTGATGAAAGAGTCAATTCTTGCAGTACTGATGTTAGGATTTATCTATACATTCCGTGCATTTGACCTGATGTATATCATGACAGCCGGAGGTCCGTTGAATTCAACAGATGTGCTGGGAACATATTCTTATATGTTATCATTTACACAGTTTAACTTTTCAAAAGGTGCGGCAGTTGCAATGGTACTGTTTGCATGCCTGTTCCTTATTGGTCTGTTCTATCTGAAACTGTTATCAAAAGAAGAGGAGGAAGGCTGATATGGATAATATGACAGGTGCTGAAAAGGCAAAAGAGATCAGAAATTCGATATTTGCACTTCTTATTGCATTTATCTTCTTATTTCCGATTTACTGGCTGATACAGATTTCATTTAAGTCAGATGCAGAAACATTTGGAAAGGTTCTTACCTATTTTCCACATGATTTCACCTTTGAACCGTGGCTGGAAAACTTAACAGATAAAACGTTTCTGATATCTTTGAAAAACAGTTTTCTTAATGGACTTTTGACAATGGCAATTGCTCTGGTACTCGGTGTCCCGGCAGCATATGGAATGGGAAGATACAGAGTAAAAGGTGGAAATGTTTTCCTTCTTACATTTCTGATTTCACAGATGCTTCCTCCATCCCTGACATTGACCCCAATGTATCTGATTTTCAGTAAATTGGGCTTTCTTGGAAATCATCTGACAGCTCCGGTTGCGATTGCAGCCAGTTCTATACCGTTTGTAATTGTAACATTGAGACCTTATTTCAGAAGTATTCCGGTATCATTGGATGAGGCCGCAAGACTGGATGGATGCGGATCGGTAAAAGCATTTCTTATGGTTATGCTTCCGGCAGTAAAAACAGGAATTATTACTATCATGGTTATTTCATTCCTGAACGGCTGGAATGATCTGGTATATTCAATGACATTTAATGTTGCAGAGACAATGAGACCTTTGACAGCGAATATTTATAAATTCCAGAGTGCATATGGTACAAGATGGAACTGTATCATGGCTTATGGTGCAATACTGGTACTTCCGGTAATTCTGATGTTTATTTTCTTACAGAAATATATTGTAGGCGGTCTTGTCGCAGGTGCGGTAAAAGACTGATAAAATAAAGCTATTATTGATATTATAAACAAGTTCAGCGGATTAGAACAAAACAGATAAAACTGCAGTTCCAATTCGCTGAAACTCCATTAAGAATGAAAAGGAGAAGGCAGAAATGGCAAATCAGGAAGAAGTAAGAGACGTATATGGGTATTTTGAGCAAAAAGGAAATGCGCTGTGCTACCGTTATGAGGCTGAACGGGTAAGAATTGAGCCGTGGGGTGCTGACAGCCTTCGTGTACGTGCATGGAAAACCGCAGAGATGGATCAGGCAGACTGGGCATTGATCAAACCAGAGAAGGAAATCACACCGGAAATCGAAGTTCGCGAAGACGGAGCAACGATCCGTAATGGTAAGATCCGTGCAGAGATTAATCTGATCGGTAAAATTGCATTTTATAATCAGAAAGGAGAACTTTTACTGGATGAGTATGTCCGCAACAGAAAAGATATGTTCGGAAATACCTGCAGTTCTCTTGAAGTAGAAGCCAGAGAATTTAAGCCTATCACAGGTGGGGATTACAGACTGACAATGCGTTTTGTTTCCACACCGGAGGAGAAAATATATGGTATGGGCCAGTATCAGCAGCCATACCTTGATGTAAAGGGAACTGATCTTGAACTGGCACACAGAAATTCACAGGCAAGTGTTCCGTTCATGCTTTCTAGTCTTGGATATGGATTCTTGTGGAATAATCCGGCTGTAGGACGTGTAAATTTTGGCAAAAATATTACAACATGGGAAGCATTTTCTTCCAAGAAACTGGATTATTGGATCACAGCAGGTGACACACCGGCCGAAATCGAAGAAGCTTATGCAAATGCAACAGGCAAAGTTCCGATGATGCCGGAATATGCAATGGGATTCTGGCAGTGCAAACTTCGTTATCAGACACAGGAAGAACTTCTTGAAGTAGCAAGAGAATATAAACGCCGTAACCTCCCGATTTCTGTAATAGTTGTTGACTTCTTTCACTGGCCAATGCAGGGCGAATGGAAATTTGACCCGACATACTGGCCGGATCCGGATGCAATGATCAAAGAACTGAAAGATATGGGAATTGAACTGATGGTTTCCATCTGGCCGACAGTAGATTACAGAAGCGAGAATTTCAATGAAATGAAGAGTAAAGGTCTTCTGATCCGCGTAGATTCCGGATATCCGATATCCATGGATTTTCAGGGAAATACACTTCATTACGATGCAACTAATCCGGAAGCACGTGAATATGTATGGGAAAAAGCAAAGAAGAATTATTATGATAAAGGTGTAAAAGTATTCTGGCTGGATGAAGCAGAACCGGAATATACAGTTTATGATTTCGAGAATTATCGTTATCATCTCGGACCGGATATTCAGGTTGGAAATATTTATCCTGTTATGTATGCAAAGACATTTTTTGATGGAATGAAAGCAGAAGGACAGGAGAACATTATCAATCTTCTCCGCTGCGCATGGGCCGGTTCACAGAAATATGGTGCACTGGTCTGGTCCGGAGACATCAAATCTTCCTTCCCGAGTATGAAAAATCAGGTTGCAGCAGGTCTTAATATGGGAATTGCAGGTATTCCGTGGTGGACAACAGATATCGGCGGATTTTTCGGAGCAAATATAAATGATCCGGAATTCCATGAACTTCTGGTCCGTTGGTTTGAATATGGATGCTTCTGTCCGGTTATGAGACTTCACGGATATCGCTGGCCGCTTCAGCCTCAGTATGGTACAACTGGTGGAGCTACATGTGTATCAGGAGCACCAAATGAGGTATGGAGTTACACAGATCAGGTTTGTGAGATTCTGTCAGATTATTTGAGATTAAGAGAGCGCATGCTTCCATATATTACAGAATTGATGGAGGAGGCTCATGAAAAAGGAACTCCTGTTATGCGTCCGCTGTTCTATGACTTCCCGGAAGACAAAGAAAGTTGGAATGTAGAGACAGAGTATATGTTTGGACCAAAAGTTCTGGTAAAACCGATCACAGATGCAGATGCACGTGAGACAGATGTATATCTTCCTGGTGGAGCCTCCTGGACAAATGCATGGACAGGTGAAACCTTTGAAGGTGGACAGAAAGTACATGTGGCAGCACCGATCGAGCAGATTCCATTGTTTACAAGAGATGGTTACAAACTGCCGATGAAATAAAGAAGTTTAAAGATCAGGAGGGTGTCGCAGAATTATCGAGGGATAATTTTCGACACCCTTTTAAAGAACATTTAACGGTGTCACCGCTGATCCAAATGGATGATAAAGGAGAAGAAAAAATGGGAAAAGCAGCAAATTCAAGTATTTCTCTTAAACAGATTCATGTTACAGATAATTTTTGGAATAAATATGTGCATCTGGTAAAGGATGTGATTATTCCTTATCAGTGGGATATTCTGAATGATAAACTGGAAGATGTAGAAACCAGTCATTGTATAGAAAATTTCAAAATTGCAGCAGGAGAAAAAGAGGGAGAATTTCAGGGCGCCGTATTTCAGGATACGGATGTTGCAAAATGGCTGGAAGCAGTTGGTTTTGTGTTAAATTATGAAAGAGATGAAAAGCTGGAAGAATTGGCTGATGAGACGATTGAACTGATCGGACGTGCACAGCAGCCGGATGGATATTTAAATACATATTTTACGATCAAAGAACCGGATGGACGATGGAGTAATCTTATGGAAGGTCATGAGCTTTATACAGCAGGGCATATGATCGAGGCAGCAGTAGCATACTATGAAGCAACCGGAAAACGTAGATTCCTGGAAATTGTATCAAAATTTGCAGATCTTGTCTGCCAGACTTTCGGATCGGAAGAGGGAAAAATCCATGGATATCCGGGACATCAGGAAATAGAACTGGCACTTGTAAAGCTTTACCGTGTAACACGTGAGAAAAAATATCTGGATCTGGCAAAATATTTCATAGATCTGAGAGGTACTGGCAAAAATTATTTTCTGGAGGAGGAAAAGAGACCGGGACATAAGCGTATTTTTCCGGATTTTGTAAATTATGATACCATGTATGCGCAGGCACATAAACCGGTAAGAAAACAGAGGACAGCAGAAGGACACGCTGTAAGAGCAAACTATATGTATTCTGCAATGGCAGACCTGGCATATGAATATCAGGATAAAGAATTACAGCAGGCATGCCGAAACTTGTGGGATAATATGGTGCACAAAAGAATGTATATTACAGGAAGTGTTGGATCTTCTGGATTCTTGGAACGATTTACAACAGATTATGATCTGCCAAATGACAGCAATTATTCTGAGACATGTGCTACGATTGCACTTGCTATGTTTGGAAAGAGAATGGCAGATATGGAGAAGGATGCTTCTTATATGGATGTAGTGGAACGGGCTTTATATAATACACTTTTATCAGGCATAGCTATGGATGGAAAAAGCTTTTTTTATGTAAATCCTCTGGAAGTATGGCCGGTAAGCTGTATGCCGAGAACTTCACGCGAACATGTGAAACCTGTCAGGCAGAAATGGTTTGGTGTTGCATGCTGCCCGCCAAACATTACCAGAACATTGGCATCTCTTGGACAATACATCTATTTCCAGGAAGAAAATGAAATTTACGTAAATCTGTATGTTGCAAATGAAACAGAAGTTACACTTAATGGAGTTCCGTTCAAAATTACGTTAAAAGGAAATTTCCCATGGGAAAACAAGATGACAGTTTCTGTAGATGGTGTGCAAGAAACTGAGGCGATGATCGCATTCAGGGTTCCGGCATATGCAGAGAATTTCAAAATTTTGAGAAACGGTAAAGAAGAGAATCTGACAGAAGACCATGGATATATTAAAATTTCCGGAAAAATGTATAAAGAAACATTTGAAATAAGTTTTGATGCAGAGCCAGTATTTGTTCATGCAAATCCACAGGTAAGAGTTGACAGTGCAAAAGTGGCAGTAGTAAAGGGACCTCTGGTTTACTGTGTGGAAGAAGCGGATAACGGGGAGAATCTTTCTTCTGTTATGGTTAATACTGATCAGAAGATTGAAGAAACATATGATGACGAACTTCTGGAAGGATGCAGTGTACTCCATATAACCGGCAAAAAAATTTCAGAGAAGGGTTGGAATGAAGGAATATTGTATCAGAACAGAAAAGTAGAACTGGAAGATGTTAAATTGACACTGGTACCATATTGTTATTGGGGAAATCGTGAAAATGGAGAAATGCTTGTGTGGATGAAGGAACTTTTTTATATGTAATTCGCTGATAAAATAAAGGAAAAATAAAAGGAGATCGCAGAAAAATATGTGGTCTCCTTTTGGTCTGTTCAGTATTTGTTTGATTATAGGCTGACAATTATTTTTTCTTTTTGGAATTATGCTCCGATTCCGGATTCATCCCGTCGATTATATGCTCGATCATCATCTTTTTTACATAAACATCAAAGCTTAACAGACAGATAAAGGAAAATCTTTTCAGGTTCGCCTGATCTTCTTCATCTGCGTCCCCGAAAGTATCCTGTGCTGTTTTGTATTTGCGCAGAAGGTCTTTTTTCAGGGATTCAATCTGTTCCTTTTCCATGCTGAAAACTTCATTATAAATATAAGTCATATCTTTCCCAGTCATGGATTTAAAATATTCCTGCGTGATCGGTGTGAGCAGAGTCTGGATATCATTGATGGAAAGAATATTCTTGAAATAGTAAATAAAAATCAGCATCAGCACATGTTCTTTGGAATAACGTTTCTTCTCAGGCGGGGGAAGGAGCTTATTCTTTGCATAATTGTTGATCATAGTCTTGGTGAGAATCTTGTCGTCTGCGTAACGTTTGGAAGAAACGAGCTGTTCTTCCATAAAGGTTGTTACCTGATCCATATATAAATCAATATTTGGGATGTCTTCCGGTTTAATATAGTCAATCCTGGATACACTTTCCAGAATGCTGTTTATCATGTCTTTATCATCGATTGTCATCTTTTATCACCTCTGTTCCTTATTATATAGTTTTAAATACTACTTGTAAATGTTTTTTTTACTCATTACAGAATTTATATCCGCTTGAATAACTGCGCGTCGCATTCTCGTTACTTTAGTTCTGATAATGTTCAACAAAAGCGTTTAGAGACATTTTACGAATGCAATCTACATGCCAGTATGTAGAGACAAAATCAACCCATTTCTGGGAACCATCACTGCGGGTGGGACTATTGAAATAAGTATTTGCATTTGGATAGGTCTGGTCAATGAGGCCAATAAGATTATTTTTCATAGCCGTTTTTTGTTTCACATAGAAATGGAACTGACGATTCATGACCTTTAGCTGAGCGCGTAATTCATCTGTAATACTATACGGTTCAAGACTTTGCCATTTGTCAAGAGCGTAGCGGGCAATCTTGACAGAATCAGCTTTGTCGGACTTGATCTTGCGAAGAGAATCGTTATTAAAATCTTTGACCAACTTGGGATTAACAGCACTGACAAAGAGATCTGCTGCTGAAAG
>NZ_CAXSTD010000026.1:0-20738 GCF_964240315.1 Blautia sp. Marseille-P2398 | reverse complement strand
TAAAAGTCAAGGCTTTTGTAATCTTTTTGTTAGACCCTTAAGACTAACTAAGGGTATAGATTATCTAAATACCATTGCGGAGTGAACAGTAACGTATAAGAAGGAGTCCTGCCCATAGAACTTTATTCTGTTATAGAAACATTACGGAGTAATTTCCTGCAACAGAAATAAAAAGAGCCACAACAGATTTCATATCCATCTGTTGCGACTCTCTCATTTACAGTCCTACATTCCCGCTGTTCATCCCTTCTTTACTGTCCTTATCAAGTGGCAGCCAGTCCAGTACTTTCTTAATATAACGGTTCCAGAAATCCCACTCATGTGCTCCCGGACCTTCCTCGTAAGTTACATCCACACCCAGTTTCTGCATGGTATCTCTGAACTTACGGTTCGGAGGAAGAAGCGGATCATCCAGTCCACAGGCAAGGTACATATGCGGAAATGGGATTCCATCTTTTTTCATATTTTCGGCAATCCATTCCGGATTGATCTCACAGTCTTTGATCCGGGACAGATCTCCAAATACACTCTCCAGAAAACTTTTTTTCTCAAAGAACATAGGAGAACTGTCATCTGCTATCCCCATTTTTTCAAGTATCATGGCTGAAGAAAGGCCTGCGATATATCCGAATGTATCATGGTATTTCAGACCATTTCGGATTGCACCGTATCCTCCCATAGATAACCCGGCAATAAATGTATCTTCTTTTTTGTATGATAACGGAAACATTCTTCGTGTGATCTTTACAAGTTCTTTTCCGATAAATTCACTGTAGTTTTCATTTGCATTCGGATGATCCATATAGAACATATTTGCTCCGGAAGGCATAACTACTGCCAGATTCTTTTCTTCTGCCCATCGCTTAATACATGTTCCTGTTACCCAGTCTGTGTAATTTCCCATTACTCCGTGAAGCAGATACAAAGTCTTAAACGGTTTGTTCTCTTCTTCTGTTTCTTCTCCAAAAAACACTTTATCAACCGGCAGGATTACATTCATCGTTACCGGACGCATCAGTGCTTTTGAAAAGAAGTTCACTTCCATTAATGCCATCTTCTTGTTCTCCTTATGTATATACAAAATATCCTGAAATATCTGGATTTATTATACAGAAAATGTATCAAAAAAGCTACTGTCATATCCGACAGCAGCCATTTTTGTTAATGCTGATGTAAATATTTTTCTCTTGTAGCGAGCCCACCTCTGATATGCCGCTCCTGCTTGTTCACATCCAGAACCTGTCTCACTTCACATGCCAGTCCCGGATTGAGCTGACTGAGACGGTCAGTGCAGTCCTTATGTACCGTGCTCTTACTAATCCCGAATTTCTTCGCCGCCTGACGCACCGTTACCTTTGTATCAATAATATAATTTGCAATTTCCACTGCCCGCTCCTCGATATAATCTTTCACGGATAAGCCTCCGAAGACGCTGTTTTTACAGTGTATGCACAGAAATTCCCGAATATGTAGCAATCATTTTTATAGTTGTGCCTTATAAAAGAACGGCCGTCCATACCGGACGACCGTTTCGCTCATTGCAATCTTATTTAAATTTAATCTCTTTTCCTTCAAGTCTCCACTGTCTGAATTCTGCGGAAGCAGATAACAGAAGATCTGAAGAAGAGTTCAGAGCTGTTTCTACAGAATCCTGAACTACGCCAATGATAAATCCTACTGCAACAACCTGCATGGAAATGTCATCTGAAATTCCGAACAGAGAGCATGCCATCGGGATCAGAAGAAGTGATCCGCCGGCTACACCGGAAGCGCCACATGCTGACAGAGCTGCAAGAAGACTCAGGATAATTGCTGTCGGAATATCTACATGAATACCAAGAGTAAATGCAGTTGCCATTGTCATAACCGTAATAGTGATAGCCGCACCATCCATATTAATAGTTGCACCAAGCGGAATGGTTACAGAATAAGTATCTCTGTCCAGTCCCATCTCTTCACAGACTTTCATGTTTACCGGAATATTAGCTGCGGAACTTCTTGTAAAGAAAGCTGTCAGCGCACTTCTCTTCAGGCAGTGGAAAATCAGCGGATATGGATTCTGGCGGATGCACCAGTAAACCAGAAGCGGATTGGTCACAAAATAGATAAACAGCATACATCCTACAAGAAGAAGCAACAGTTTTCCATAAGTCGTAAAGATATCCAGACCGTTTGTAGATACTGTGTTAAATACCAGACCAAAAATTCCAAAAGGTGCAAGATTAATGATCCAGGTTACTACCATGGAAATACCATCTGCAACATCAGCCAGAACCTTCTTTGTCATCTTATCAGCTGCACGAAAAGCAAGCCCAAGAAGAACAGCCCACATCAGGATCCCTACATAGTTTGCATTTACCAGTGAAGATACCGGGTTGGCAACTACGTTCAGAAGCAGGTTATTTAATACCTCAACGATACCCTGTGGTGCACTTGTATCTGTTGCTGCATTTGCAAGTGTCATCTTTACAGGAAATGCCATACTCGCAAATACCGCAATCACTGCTGCCAGAACTGTACTGAACATATAGAGAATGATAACTGTCTTAATAACTCCTCCATGAGATTTTCCTGCATTACACAGGGAACTGACAACCAGGAAGAATACCAGCAAAGGTGCGATTGCCTTTAATGCACTTACAAAGACATCACCCAGAATTGCGATTCCTGTTGCCTGCGGTACAGCAATTCCCAGAACCGCACCCAGAATCAGGCCAACCAGGATTCTCTTTACAAGAGCAATTCTGGTCCATTTGTCCCAAACTTTTTTCATTTCTTTAATCCTCTTTCCCTTTAGTTTGTTAAAACACTAATCCGGTACATTATAAAGGATTTTTTAAAAAAGTGCAATACTATACAACTACTGTTCTTTTCTCCTGTTGATGATCCGTCTCATTATATTGCTCAAAACGGCTCTCAATCTCTACCAGCATATTTGCATATTCTCGTAATTCATCTCTGAGCTGTTCTTTATCTGTTCGTTCTTTTTTATAAGAGATCCTGTGTTCCATGCTTGCCCAGAAATCCATGGACATTGTTCTAAACTGTATCTCCACCGGGAAGTATTCCATTCCATCCAGACAATATACCGGCACTCCTACGATCACATGATAGCTCCGATATCCATTTGGCTTCGGATTTCCAATGTAGTCCCGTTCTTTGATCACTATCAGATCACTCTGACTCTTCAGAATTTCTGTCAGATTATAGATATCATCTACAAAATAGCAAATTACCCTGACACCTGCAATATCCTGAAGATAATCCTTCGCATTCATCACAGTAGGTTCTTTTCCCTTTCGCTGCAGTTTCTCTTCAATGCTCTGTTTCTTCTTGATCCTACATTGGATATTATGGATCGGTCTTGCAGATGCTTCACCGTACAGGTTGTGATTCAACACATCAAGACGTGTGAGAAGCATCTGTTTAGCATCTTCATATGGTTGTATAAATTCATAATATTCTTCATCTGTCATAACTTATTTCTCCTGTAAAAACCTCTGCAGTTATTCTTCTGCCTTTCATATTTCTTATTCTGTACTTCTTTGCAGAACTTATCTTTTTTTCCACATTTGTACTGCAAAATAACCATTTTTTCCCCATTACGTCTCCATCATACAAAAGAAATGTGTTTAATCAGTGTTCCAATTCTAATCATTTTATAAATAAAATCCTCTATCAGTTACATGCTCTCCAATAAACTGATTTCATTTTACCTATTGCCATTTACTCTATGTGCGAATATATATTTTCATTTTGAATATATTTTATACTATATGATTGCAAATATATTCTATTTGCAGTAAAATATATTAAAAAACAAAAAGGAGTGATATCATGACAACCATTAGTTTACGTATGGATGATCAAATGAAAAAAGAGCTTGATGAAATGTGCGAAGCAATGGGAATGAATATTTCTACTTTCTACATGATCTATACAAAAAAGGCACTAAGAGATCGTAGAATACCATTTGACATTGAAGCTCCGGCAGATCCATTTTATTCTGAACAGAATATGGCACAGCTTCGCAAATCTGCTCAACAAGTAAAGGAAGGTAAAATAATAACAAAAACAATGGAAGATCTGGAGGCAATAGCGTGTGAGTAATATTTCATTTTCAGAAGATGCCTGGGAAGATTATCTTTACTGGCAACTTCAAGACAAGAAAACACTAAAGAAGATTAATGAATTATTGAAAGAAATACAACGGACACCTTTCTCAGGAAAAGGTGAACCAGAAAAACTTCGTGGTGATTTAAATGGAAAATGGAGTAGGCGAATCAACCTCAAAGACCGTTTGGTTTACGAAATATCAGATGAAACAATTATTGTAATCCAATGCAAAGGCCATTACAGCGATAAATAAAAAAGTCCCCCCGCAGGGGGCTTTTTTATTTACATAATCTTACGGAACAGGTCTTTCAGATCTTCTACGCTTGCATCTTTCGGGTTTCCCGGTGCGCATGCGTCTGCATGTGCGGATTCTGCCAGGAACTGGAGATCTTCTTCTTTGATTGCTTCCAGTTTAGTCGGGATTCCTACATCAACAGAGAGTTTCTTAACAGCTTCGATTGCTGCTTTTCTGTATTCATCCTGAGACATTTCATCTACGCCTTTGACACCCATTGCTCTGGCAATCTCACGATATTTCTCACCTGTGCATTCCTGATTGTATTCCATAACAATCGGAAGCATCATTGCGCAGGCAACACCGTGTGGTGTGTCATAAACAGCACCAAGTGTATGAGCCATGGAATGAGCGATTCCAAGACCTACGTTAGAGAATCCCATACCAGCGATATACTGTCCAAGAGCCATTCCTTCACGACCTTCTTTTGTGTTTTCAACAGCACCGCGGAGAGATTTGGAGATCAGCTCGATTGCTTTTAAATGGAACATATCTGTCATTTCCCATGCAGCTTTTGTTGTATATCCTTCGATTGCATGAGTGAGGGCATCCATACCTGTGGAAGCTGTCAGTCCCTTTGGCATGGAGGACATCATTTCAGGATCAATAACTGCGATGATCGGCATGTCATGTGGGTCAACGCATACAAATTTACGTTTTCTTTCTACATCTGTGATAACATAATTAATAGTTACCTCTGCTGCTGTACCTGCTGTTGTCGGAACTGCAATGATTGGTACACAAGGTTTCCTGGTCGGAGCTGTACCTTCCAGACTTCTTACGTCTTCAAATTCAGGGTTTGCAATAATAATACCGATTGCTTTGGAAGTATCCATGGAAGAACCACCGCCGATTGCAATCAGATAATCTGCTTCAGAATCTTTAAATGCCTGAACACCATGCTGTACGTTCTCGATTGTCGGGTTCGGTTTGATGTCTGAATACAGTTCATATGCAAGTCCGTTTTTCTCAAGAATGTCTGTAACTTTGCTTGTTACATGGAATTTTACAAGATCAGGGTCAGAGCATACGAAAGCTTTTTTAAAACCATGTGCTTTTGCTTCGTTTGCGATTTCCTCGATTGCTCCTGCTCCGTGATAAGAGGTCTGATTTAAGTTAATTCTGTTTGCCATAATGATTTCCATTCCTTTCGGTATTCTTCAGTATTATAGCAATCCTCTTAAATGCATTATTTACGAGGATTGCTATAGGTAAGCTTCCGTATCGCTTATCTTTGTTATTAACTTAACAACATGAAGTAAAAAAAGAAAGTTACACTTTGGCTCAAATGTAACTTTCTCACAATATTTGTGCAATAATGCCGAAAAACCAGGTGCAAAATTATGCACTAATATTGTTATATTTATGACAATATTTCCAGCTTTTCAAACAATTCCGAGAGTTTTCCCGGCATCCCGTCAACTAAAATTTTCGCCAGTCCCTCCGGTGCACATTCCAACTCTCCCAGTACCCATTTTACAGTCATATAAATAGAACTCTGGCAGTACATTTCCAGAATACAATGTATAGTCTCATCCGGGATTCTTCCTGTTTTCTCACGGATCAAATTTTCATAGAAGTCCAGGATCAGTTCAAAATCATGCTGACGCAGACTATTCTGTCTGTCGTATTTAAATGCTGCTGCAAAGAAAACATGCTCTTCCTGAATATAGGTAAACTTCTTTACCAGAGCATCATAAACAGTTTTCCCCATTCCCATATGCTCAAAGGATTTCGCCAGAAGCTTATCAAAATACCAGTTGATCAGGTCAAATTTGTCCATAAAATTCCGATAGAAAGTCTGCCTCGTAACACCACAATTCTCTGTAATCTGTTTTACTGTGATGTTATCTACAGACATCGTTTTCATACATTCCTTCATTGACCGCGCAAGGCGGTATTTCGTTTTTTCCCCCTTACCTGCTTCATTTATCATATCCATACAAATTCCTCTCACAGATAAAACTTCGTGTATTCATTATATCAATTTCTTCCCTGTATTTCCAGATAGTTTCTTCCTGAAATTCGTATTTTGAAGCATATTATATTTTGTTTTTTCTGTTTTTATTTACTTCAAAATGTTATAATCATAAAAGATAAAAATAAATACTCCGCTTTAAGAAAGGAGACTTTTTTATGGATTTAATAAAAGAAGCACTTTCCATGGGTTTCGCAGATGCAGCGATCATGGATACAAAAGACCTGGTATTTGTGCCGGAATACAGGCAGTTCTGCGAGGACAATCTCTGTGGAAATTATAACCTGGTTCCTGCATGTCCGCCTACCTGCGGTACTGTAGAAGAAATGCAGGCAAAGGCATTGAAATATGAAAAGGCACTGGTTCTCCAGACTGTTCTGAAAGATCCGATCATGGATCCGGTTCTTTTCAAGCAGGCGAAACATGCACAGAATATTCTTACCGAACAGCTTGCCAGACAGATGCAGGAAACAGGAAAAGAAGATGTCCTGATCATGAGCGCAGGACCGTATAAAAACTGTTCCTGTATGTCCGCCTACAGTGTAGATGCACAGAAAATGGCTGATGCTGTTGGTATGGTCTGCTGGGCAGATGATTCAGATGTGAGATTCTTTACACAAATCCTGTTTCATGAAGACTGAGCATTACGCAAAAGAGACTGTCGCACCGGAAAATCCCTGATGTGACAGCCTCTTTTTCATTTTTATATCTTTTGTTCTTCCACATAAAAGCATGCCACTGCATGTCCGGGAGCAATCTCTTTCAGCTTCGGCATCTCTGCCTTACATCTGTCTGTGCAATTCTCGCAGCGGTTCTGGAAAGGGCAGCCCTTTGGTACATCCAGAGGACTTGGTGCTTCACTCTCGATACTTTGGATCTTCTGGCTGGGATCCATATGAATGGAGAACTGTGCACCCAGAAGTGCCTGTGTATATGGATGCACTGCATACTCTGTAACATCTTCACCTGGAATAACCTCTACGATATTTCCCAGATACATAACAGCAATCTGATGGGCAAAAGAACGGATCAGCGCCAGGTCATGGCAGATGAAAAGCATGCTGATATTTTTTTCTTTCTGAAGGCGTACCAGAAGCTCGATCACAGACTCCTACACAGAAACATCCAGCGCAGAAGTCGCCTCATCGCAAACCAGGATCTCCGGTTCCAGTGAAAGCGCTCTTGCAATACTGATTCTCTGTCTCTGTCCGCCACTCATGTTATGAGGATAACGATCTACGAAATCTCCCGGCAGCTCTACCATTTCCAGCAGTTCTCTTGCTTTGTTTTCTTTCTCGCTTTTCTTTAATTTTCCAAAGTTGATCAGCGGCTCTGTAAGGATATCCACAATCTTCATCTTCGGATCAAAGGATGCCAGCGGATCCTGGAAAACCATCTGCATGTTCTGGCGATTTAACCATGTTTCCTTTTTGGAAAGGTCAGCAAGGTTTTTGCCATGATACAAAATCTCACCGCTGGTAGGCTTGTCAAGGGAGATAACCATTCTTACGAATGTGGATTTACCGCATCCGCTCTCTCCTACGATTCCTAATGTCTTGCCTTTATAGACATTCAGATTAATGTCATTGCAGGCTGTCAGAGTCCGTCCATGGGAGGCCGGAAACTGTTTTACAATGTGCTTTGCACTGAGCACGATATCTGATTCCTTAAACAAAACGGCGTCCCTCCATTTCCGGTACTGCTGCCAGAAGCTTAATCCTTGCGGAACTTACAACGACTGGTTCAAAACCAATAAATGTTATTTAATTTTTACTATAATATTATAGAATAGTTTTTTTTTACTTTGTCCAGTAATTAGAAAAAAAAATCAGATTGTATTCAAAAACATACAATCCGATTTTTTTATTCCTTTTACTGTAACAGATAAACGAATCATTTTTATTCTTCAATATTATTTGCTAAAAAGATAATTTTTCCCTTCGTTATAAGTTCCCTTCATTGTAAAAAGATAATTTTTCCCTTCGTTATAAGTTCCCTTCATTGAAAGTCGAACAGCTAATTTTCCAGTCATCGGATCTTCAATACCTATACTGATCTTATATTTCTTTCCGGCCAGTGAGATCATCTTTTTTATCTGCATTCTTGTTTTTGTCTGTAAAGTTTCTTCCGGCAGAAGTGATTTTAACGAAATGTCAACCGCTTCTTTTTCAAGACTATTTCCATCCTCATCTTCTACCAGAACCCATACAGGCCAGTCTTCATAAAATGGTGCAACTCCATCATTCTTCCATTTAAGATTCAGGCTGACATACCCCGGCATCTGAATAAGGCTTGCTTGCGAAATCCACAAACGATATCCCATGCTTCCTAAAACTTTCCTATAACCGTTTTCATAAGTTTTATCCGCTACTTTCGGTCCAAGAAAAGTAGTATGTGCTTTCTTTATCAGATTTATTGTCTGATCCAGATTTGTGTCAAGCAACTCTTTCATTGTAATTGAACTTGTAAACTCACCTCCGGAAGGAAACTTTTTCCAGAAATCTTTCATTGCGGATAACCCTTTTTTCTCATGAGTCTGGTCAAACTCACCGCCTTCATTGATCCAGCGAAACCATTCCTCTGTGCTCTCTGGCTGTCCGGTCATATCGTTGTAGAGACCTGTTCCATAATGTTCTCCCTCACTAAAAGGTCTTCTCATCAGTATCATGGAATCAGGGAAGGCCTCTGTCCATGGAATCATATAACGTTCTCTTACAGATTCTTCTGGCAGACTCTGTATTCCTGCAGAAATATTTACATGCCATTCTCCCCAGTGCCCCAGACTTCCAAGTTCGATATAACTGACCAGTCCATCTCTGCCAAAATGCTCTCCAAGTGCATTAACTGCCCTTTTGTGATATTGTATCATCTGTTCATTATTATAATCAGGAGCATATCCCTTTCCATACTCCATATCATACCAGGTTCCCGCATGATCAGTTTTGTCATATAGCCATTGTGGAATGTCCATATGCTTTTCCTCCCCGGGAATATCACACACAAACCTCAGTACCAGGTGTTTCCCTTCTTCTCTCCATCTGTCAGTCTGATTTTCTCTTTCGATTTTCTCCCAGTCATATTTTCCTTCCTCCGGTTCCAGTTCAGCCCAGGTAATATCCATATACAGTAAAGATATATCCTCTCCTATTGTTTCTTCCCAGGCACAAGGTGCATATCCCATTAATGGATTTCCAAAAATTTCTTCTGTTTTTTCATATATCTGAGTTTTTCTTCCAAATACCATCCATACTCCTGCTGCTATAATAACTAAAAGTCCAAAACCCAACAGAACCAGAGATTGTTTCTGACTTTTAGCCATGATATTCTCCATTATACTGAATCAATGTAACATCTTCCACTCCACCGATATCCCGGATTTTTTCCATAAACTCCATATCATTCTGTCTGCAATATATTTCCACTGCCATTTCTGTTTTTTCATTGCGCATAGTTTTTGATTTTACGAAATATTTTCTTTTTCCAAAACAGCGGATAATTTCATCTCCCGCCTGAGTTCCCTGATAATGAATCACTGCAATATAAATTCTTCCATTTTGTTGTTTGTGATAAAACAGGGTGATCATCAGAATGATAATCACAGCTGTCAACAGAGTTAATGCATACATACCTGCACCGGCTGTAATCCCCGATGTGATTGCCCAGAACAGATACAGAAGATCCATCGGATCTTTAATTGCTGTACGAAAACGTACAATAGACAATGCACCAACCATACCAAGAGAAATCACAATATTGCTGCTGATCGCAAGTGTTACCATACAGGTAAGCACTGTCATTCCCACAAGTGTAACTGCAAAACTTCTGGAGAAAATAACTCCAACATAAAATTTCTGATAAACCAGATAAATCACACTTCCCAAAATCAAAGCCACTGCCAGAGCAGCCAATATCTTAGGTATATCATACTGACTGAACATTCCTGATTCCAGTACAGATTTTTTTATCATATCCTGTACACTCATCTTATCATCCTCCCCTGTGTATCATACCAATACTCAAATCCATTCATGTACCGCGTTTTTTCATAACACAGTACATATTTGGAAACTGCTGTAAATTCTGCTGCCTGCGGCGGCAGAAGATTTCTCAGAATCTGAGGCAGCATCTCTGTAAATTTCACTTCCATGATCAGTTTTCCCGGTTCCAGTACAGATAAAGCCGGAAGCGTACTGTCGAAAATGTCATAGCTTCCAACAGCAGCTCTGACATCTGTATCAAATGTAATCCTGACTGTTCCCTCATCCATGATCCATGGTTCTCTCTCGTAATCTACGATTGTTCTCGGCCGCATCATATTACTCATACATTCTATATAAAATTCCCTGCAAAGACTATACGGACTTTTCAGAAGAAATTCATACTCGCCGGAAAGAATTTTTTGCACCTCATCTTTTGTCAGTGGGGCATCTTCTTTATAAATATAACTGCCGAATTTCTTTTTTCTTTCCAGCTTGATACTTTCAGCACTATAATTATAAATTCGTATCCTGTATTTCTTCCTCATAAGAACGCCGCTTTCCTTTTCTTCATATGCACTGTTCCAGTAATCATCAAAATACAGGCTCCGTATCAGATATCCTCCATTTTCTGCATGAGGATCCAGTTTCATAAGTGGCTTCATCCGAAGATTCAGGACTTCTTTCTCACTGGTACTGATAAGATATTTCCACTCGTTACGAAAACGTTCTTTCTTCCTGTCAGCCTTCCTCATAAATATCTTCCTCTACCGTATTATCTTCTGTTATGTAAAAACACTTCATACCATAATGTTTTCCTTCATCTGTTACATAATAATCAAATGCATCCTGCGTTTTTCCAGATGTATTTGTTGCTCTTACTCTCACAAAATACTGTCCTGCATTCGGAAGGTCCATCTCGGCTTCCGGAACAGTCAGGGTTGTGTTCTGATAGATCACATCCTGAAACAGATAATCTCGCGCAACCTCCACAGAATACGTAATGTCCTCTGCGTCCAGATCATAAGATACATCCCAGTTAAATTTCAGCTTATCACCGTCTATTGTCGGAACACCTATATAAAATGGCATTGGTGTTTCCAGACTTTCCAGATATAACTGATAGTTCTTCTCTATCTCATCAGGAAGTGATGCTGCAATCTGATCGTATTGTTCAGATGTAAGCGGTTCATACTCTGCATCAGGCATCAAATATAAATAGGGCTTCAGTACATTCTTATAGCTCTCTATCTTTGATGTGAGCATATCTTTGTTCAGATATTCCCTCAGATCCAGAATGGCATCATTTAATTTTTCCCGGAAAGACCGTGACTTCAGACACCTTTGAAACAGAATATTTCCCCAGTAATTGCTGATTCCCTTTTCCCAGCTGTTCTGATCCGAAAAATTCCTTAATTCATATTCCGGTCTCATCAGACAGCCATCGTTATCCCAGGCAATAAAGTACCAGATATCTGAATTCAGAGGACTGTATAAATAAACATTTCTGTTCTGTGTGTCTACGTTTCCCATCAGAATCTGAAATGCCATCCAGTAAACAATATTTTCTTCATCAAAATGTTCTTTCAGTACATCTTCAATCCCTATAGAATAATCATTCAGATCTGTCAGCATATCAATCAATTTGGTATGATCTGAATCCCCTTTTATTTCCAGCATTTTTTCAAAGGCTGTCTTATCATATCCTGCATCATCTTCTTTTTTTATAATATCCTCGTAGCGATAAAATTCAAAAGAATTAATCTTATACAATTGTCCGTTTGAATCCAGTCCATGACTCTTTAATGCCGTCTTATTCAGTTGTTCAACCTGTGTATAAATTCCATAATCCTCAAATTTTACACCTGATTCTTCTGTATTATCCTTTACATACAAATGCACAAACTGTGTACGTAAACCAACCATCTGAGGAATTCCCCTGATCAGATCATATGCCAGCTTATTTCGAAAGCGCATTCCTTCTGTCATATGTTTATTCAGGTTAATGGTTCTCTGGCCTCTCCACGTTCCTTTATTCTTTTTTAACTCAATTTTATAATTTTTTTGTGCATTCTGGCTGGATGTCTGGCCTCTGATCTGAACAGTTGCATTAGGCACGCTTTCTCCATATCCGACTTCCCCTTGTGTCGGTCCATTCTCATCTCCCACCTGCAAAAGTCCTGCCACCTGATATCTCTCCACTCCCATATCTTCGTAGTCATAAACAGAATAGCTGTTGATTTCCTTCCATGTATGATATGTATTTTCGGATGAATTTCCCTTAGATACAGTAAGATACATGGTAACAACACTGGTATCATCATCATTTTCATACAAAGAATCCTTATCTCTTAAATGAATCTCATTGATTTCTTCTTTCTCTGCTTTTTCTGCCTTTACCTGTTCTGTTTCGTTATCTTCCTGTACTGTCTGATCCTGCGAAGAGTTTCCCGCTTTTTCCAGAGTGCAGCCTCCACAAAGAGAAAGACTGACTAATACTGCACTTATCAGATTTATTTTTTTAATTCCTGTCAACGTTCGTTCTCCTTTCCAGTTTCTCATCCATAAAATATCCGATTCTGGTAAATACCCCCGATTTGTCTTCTGCTACCACCGGCTGTATGCTGAGAATATAATATGGCAGACGTCTGGTATAACGTTCCAGACGGATCATAACTATAAAATAAAACAGTACACATCCTGCAAGAAACCCAAAGCCATAATATACCTGCGGACAAAACAGTGAAATCACAGTAAACACAGAAGTTCCCACGGCAAAAATTACAGAAGCAGCCAATGCTCCCCTGTAATCTGTAAAATATAAAAGAAGCAGAAGCATCGTATTTGCAACTGCATAAATGCCGTAACCAACACAAAGTGTCCGGAAATATCCATACATCAGATCATTAAATCCCAAAGGAAGGTACTTCAAAAGACTCTCACCCATTGAAATCGCCAGCGCAGTAGTCAGTAACTGCTTCAAAGCGGTATATTTCAATTCTCTGTTCAGTACATCCAGCATTTCTGTACCGGCCTGCATAATATCCTTAATGGTTCCCCCATCATTGAATAAACTGTAATAATTCCTGTATTTCGGATAAAAATTAACTTCTACAGAAACCACAAAATTTACAGTGGTGATCAGAATTGTCAGAAATGCGATCAATGCCGGTACGTCATGTGACGGTGCCCCATAAAAAAGCCCTTTTACCTGTTTCCCCAGCGGTCCGGCCCACATGATCACAAGGTGGGCAAACAGCCCGATATTAATGCAGAGTCCTGTAAATGCCAGCGGCAGAAACTCATCTGCCCACCTTAAAAATAAGAATGCACTGATATCACTTTGTGGAAAATACTCATACAGTAAAACAACATCCCATAAAAGCATGATCCCATATCCAATGCATACCGCAGCCATCAATGCTTCCACATGGGAAATTCCCAGAAACAACAATAAAGCTCCCGAAAGAAAAGTAACAGCGATCGCAGCAAGAAAGGATAACATAATTCCTCTGTAATCTTTAATTGCAGTAAGATAACTCATCGCATTCCATGTAACGATCAGTTCTCCAAACAACTCAAAACATAAAAACTTATCTATAAGCCCAACTCCGGAAAATATCAGAAAAATCCCATATAAAATTCCTCCTGCAATGAGCATTAAGCCTGTCGAACCCCAGAAAGATGACAGAACTGCCTCATTTTTTTCTTCATAAAGCATATCTGCAATAAATCTTGTTACTACCATTGACAAGAAACTGGTTACCGTCAATGATGCAAGAAGTGTATATGTGATCATGCAGACCAGTAATTCTCTGCTCTGTTTCGGAGCGCCTGTCCTGTCACACAAAAACATAACCCCCAGCAGAAGTACGATACCAAGCAACATGGGACCGGTACAGATAATCCCTGCATATCCATAGGCGCGGAAAGAAGCAAACAGCCCTCTTCTGCTGAACAGTTTTTTGAGTTCAAATCCAATCCCTGCCATATGCTTCCTCCACCTCCCTGTAAAGTTTTCTGTATTCACTGATCATGCGCTCATGCCTGTAATATGCCTTAGTTCTTGCCTGTCCGCTTTTTCCCATTCTGATCCGTCTTCTCCTGGATTCACACATTTTTTCCATAGCGGCAGCAAGTCCATCCCTGTACATAGGCGGAACGCAATAACCGGCACATCCAAAATCATCTCCTTCTTTCCCATTCAGAAGTTCCCGGCAACATCCTACATCAGTGGTTACACATGGGCGTCTGGCTGCAAATGACTCCAACACGGATAATGGCTGTCCTTCTGATATACTGGTAAGGATCGTAAAATCCAGTTTTCTCATATACTGTACAATATCTACCCTTCCTGTAAAAACAAGATTTTTGATATCCAGCTGTTTCACCAGTGCATAACACTCATCTGCATATTCCTCGTCATCTACCCCTCCCAGAATATGAAGTCTCACATTCTCCATTCTGGATGAGAGTTCATAAAATGCATATATCATAGTCTTTATATCTTTAATGGGTGCGAGACGGACTACCGCACCTATGTCTACCCATCCATCTTCCTCTTTCAGAGGGATCTGTGACAACCTGTCATAATTAATACCATTTTCAATTACTCTGCATTTCTCTGCATCACAGCCAATCTGTATTTGCGTAAGCATCGCATTCGTAAATAAACTGGTTACCCGAAAAGCCCTTTTATAAATTGCTTCTGATAACATATAAAAGAAAGAAATCCACTGTTTTTTAAATGATGGGATTACCCATTTTGCCCTGATGATCTCTTCCTCTCTTTCTCTTGTGTATATCCCATGCTCTGTAAGTAATACCGGTCTCCTGTAAACATATCCTCCAAGGCAGGCAAGAAGTCCCCCATATCCTGTTGAAATGGCATGATAGGTATCTGCCAGAGGAACCTCTGAACCCAGAAGATATAAAACCGGAAGCAGCATGGAACGCATTGTATGAAACGCATCCGCAAATGCAATATACGGATATTTTTCCAGACAGCTCTCTGTTAATATATTTAAAAACTGCTCACTTTTCAGAAATGACATCGGATTCATTTTCCGGTCGTGATATAAATGAAACAATACTTCCCAGTCAGGATGACTGCATTCCATCAATTCTCTTAGACTCTTTGTTTCTTCTTCCGAAAAACGATTGATTCTGTGCAGCTGTCCTTTTTGATTTCCATGTTCCTTCAGTTTTAATGCATCATCCAGAAATACCTCATGGACTTCCACCACATTATCCGGCAGTTCATAGACAAATTTTCCACGGTCACATGCATGTGCTCCTATCACCCACAGTACAAACTCATGCTCTTTCATAACAGTGATATACTGATGCATCCATGTCGAAACTCCACCATGCACATACGGATAACAGCCTTCTAAAACCAGACAGATTCTCAATTTTCTCACCTTATTTCTATTTTCACTGATTTCTCTTTTGCCCGAAGCAGATAGAGATTTCCGGTAATATGCGTCAGTTCTCCACCTTCTATATTACCCGGAGTCCCTTCATTCATTCTTATCATAATATAAGCTTCATCATAAAAATTATCTAATTTAAGATTAAGTTCCTGATCTGATACATCCTTATCGATCACCAGTGCCCCATACCGCTGTATTGCGCCTGATAGTTCGGAAGCAGTAAGATTTCTCAGACATGGAGCTGAAGTATACAGCCAGTCCATATATTCATCCAGCCGTTTTTTCAGTTTCTCCCATCCCAGTCTGGCACCTCTGTCTTCGTCCAGCAGATCATCCGGATGCATAAAATGTGTATTGACAAAATGCATATTCAGTTCAGATACAGCCGCAAGTTCCATATAATCATCAATCACAGCACCTGAAATAATACGGGGCTGTTCCACAATTCCATCTTCTGCAGCCTCAAACTCCTGTGTATATGCCATATCTCCGACAAAATAATTACTTGCAATTGTACGTATCTCCGGAAATTCTTTTACGATCATTTCCCGCCCTTCATCTGACAGCACATTAGACGGCGGTACATAAACAGACAATTCTGTCCCCGGAAACATATCTTTTCCAAACCGTATCAGCTCTGTCATGGCTTTTTTCATTGCATCATAGCTTTCCCATGTTTTATATGGAAGGATATTTGCATAATCCACATTTGACAGGCTCAATGGCTGATGATTATATCCATGATATCCCAGTTCTCCTCCCTGATGAAGCAGCATATTCCCAAAATACTGAAATCTCTGTACATCTTCCTGTTCCACAACATCTCCGGACACATCATCCTCATAATTGTCAATAATAACGCCTGTATATTTCACACCGTGTTCCTCTGCCAGCTCCAGCATATCCGGCCACCAGATATTTGTATAAAACTCTTTGATGCTGAGACCATAATCACGTTTGATATATGTTCCGTCTCCACTCGGCACAGGAGATGGAAAATCATCCAGATAGAATACAGATCCATTAAGCACCGGGTAAACCATCACATCTGTCAGCAGACTATAGGATGCCGCAAAAAATCCTCTTGTGGCTTTTTCACATAATCCAAAATTATCAACTACAAATTTACCTTTTCCATAACTGTTTTCCCAGATAAGCGGAACCTTCTTTTCATCATCTGTCCATGCATAAACCTTCGCCGTTTCTCCAACACTTACTTCCCATGCTGAATCATATGCATCCGGAATCTGGAAAGATCTTCCCCCTCCAATCATGAAATCATCATCAATATAGATTTTATCTACCAGAACATTTCCATAATCAGAGTCTGTAATTCCCAATTTCTGCTCAATGAGCGAAACATATGTATCCTTCTGAAGTGTTAACGCAAAAAGAACACGTCCTCCTTTTTCTACCCAGTTTCCAATCTTTATAACTACATCCTTCAATGGGTTCAGATCCGACATCAGCACCACTATTGTTTCATAGCCTGAGAAATCAGGAATCTCACTCTGTCTGATATCTGCCAGATCTACTCCTGTTTTCATATCCATGAAAATTCTTTCAAACTGTTCCCATGCCACCACACTGTCTGCCTGACTGCTGTCCATCAGCACCAGACAACTGCTCTCAATATTTTTGACTGCCTGTGTTTCAGTTACAACCGTATCCCTGTCCAGATATGCCTTCTTCTTGATCTCTGCCTGATACTGAATTCCTGAACGCTCTGTCCAAAGCACCACACTGATTGCCAGAAAAACTCCCAGAATAACAGTCAGACCCTTAAATCGAAAAGACTGTAAATATTTTATCATTCCTGCCAAAAAGCCAATGCCTCCTTTCCTTTCGCCGACAGGTAAATATGTTCCTGCTGAATCTGCTCTAATGTTTCCTTTAATTCTTTTCCCTGTTTCAGTTCTACGTAATATCTGATCCTGAGTATCCAGTATTCTTCATTTCTGTGCCACTTCTTATCCATTCTTTCCAGACTTTTAAGCACCTGTTCATACTCCTTCGTCTGCATTTGATTCTCAGCCAGACATACATATGTATGAAGATCCTCTTTAAATTTCAGTTTTTTCTTCAGAAGTTTTATATATTGATTTCTTTGCACCAGTTCCATCTGTCCTTCTAGAAGTCCCTGAGATAAATACTCCTGAAGAAAATCACAGTACTCTGAAATAAGCTGTTGATTTTCCGGTTCTTTTGCATATCTGTATTCTATCTTCTGCAGTCTGCTTTCATATTCCTTAGACAGCTCTACCATTCCTGTGATCGCATAATGCACAACCTCTACATCGTCATTCATCCTTGCCTGTTTAAGCATATCGATGTAATTCTCCGGATCATCATTCAATACATTCATAATCAGATCACGCCTCATAGCGGCCTCATCAATAAGAAGCACTTCCTCCAGTGGCACAATATTTCTGTCACTTTCTTCTTTCGGTGCTATAATGCTCCTGTAAATTTCTTCATTGATCTTCATTTTTTCTATTCCGATTTCACGCTTTTTATCCTGGTGAAAAAATATCTGGAAATGCAGAAGCAATACACAGATCATACCCCATACCGGTACAAAGATCACAGGTAATATGAGATACCTCTTCACCTTCAGTAAATGGGAGTTTATTCCTGTCCATACTAAAACACAACAGATAATATGGAATATAATAAAAACAACCCCTGTTATATTCTGTATCATTCTTCAGCTACCCTGCTTTCGTTACGGGTGTCAATCACTCTGCAATGAAGTCCGTTCTTTTCGAGCCTTTCAATTACTATCGGTAACATGGCATCATCCACCTGTGACAGTATCAGATAAAGTTGTCCATCCTCCGATATTCCCAGTATGTCATTCTCTCTGATTTTATTTTTTAATATCCTTTCTGTTTCCTCCAGTGTCATTTCCGGATTTTCAATCTGCAGCAGAGCATATGATCCTATTTTCTGTTCTTTTATGGAATGAAATAACTTCAGCCTTTCCATAAAATACTCTGTTTTTAATATATGAGTTCCTTCCAGATATTCCCTGTCTCTGACTGCTTCCTGATATTCCAGTGCACGCAGCAGAGAAACTTCTACCAGACCGCATAAAATTTTGATAAGATTCAGATAATACAATGTCATCTGACTACTGGCTGCATCCTGAATAAATACCAGCATTACAAGTTCTCCATTTCTCTTTATCCCTGCGATATATGCCGGATATCCGGCAAGCAGTTCCCTGTTTCTCCAGACCTCACCCTTTTCCAGCGTTTCTACCGCATTCTGATACTCTTCAATCCTTATAGAATTCGGCATTTTTCTGCGAATTTCAGGTGATGACACTTCCATCCTTCCAAAACGTTTCCATGAATCCAGTGAATAAAGTACAATTGTATGATTTTCCAGAACATCTTCCATTACCCTTATGGTTTCCATAAACAGTTTCTGAGGCTGTATCACATCCAGCTTTCTTGTTATATCAAAAATTTTTCCAAAGCTGTCCCTGCTTCCGAGAATCTGCTTCTTATATTGTCTTTTATCCTGAAGGGTCTCCTGATACATTTCCTGCATAAAGAAAAATTTTTCCTTGATCAGTCTGTTTTCTTTTGTTACAAATTCTATATCCTCTTTATTCTTCAGCCTTATATAACCACAGACAGCACCTGCGGCAAAATAAAAAATAAATGGAATCCAGTTAGAAGCCTCATAAAACAAAGTATATATGTTTACATTCTCCTGCCTGTACGCTGCAATCAAAGAACAAGTTTCCAACGCAGCTGCTGATATTCCATAATTAATTCCATAAAGACTTCCCATAAATACAATAAATACAAGTCTCAGGTCAATCATTTTAAACTGAGCATAAGTTCCTGTATATTTGTTTAGAAATTCAAATAAAATAAATCCTGAGATTAATTCCAGAATGTGGATCAGCAAAGTATTTTTTGATATCCAATTCCTGATATTTGCAAAATGTCCGAAATCTGAATCTGATAATTTTTTATACTCCTGATACATCCCGGGAATATCTTCAAAAACAGATATCTTTGGAAACCACCCATATTCATGTCTTATAATCTGATCATCCGGCTGTACCTTATAAATCTGACCGCTGTTCTGATATCTTATATCCAGTTTACCGGGAATTGTCTTTCTGATTTCTTTTTCCAGATCACTGAAACTCTGCCTGAAACAATCCGGAACATTCAGACAGCGTTCTTTTCCCCAATTGTCATATACTTTATAAAGCAGTTCTGCCAGATCATACATACATACAAAATAAATATTTTGTTCCGGTGATTCCTCAAAAACAATTTTTCCGCTTTCTTCTGCCTCTGTAAACAGCTTATAAAAAAAGTCCTGTGTGTATACCGCTGAATATAAATGAGGAATTCTCAGAATCTTGGTGTTTATCTGATACATATTTCCATATTCCATAACTACATTTTCTGCTGCGGATACCAGAAGTGTTTTTCCACTTGTAATATTATAAATGCTCTCCTGCCCGGTCAGATACAACATTCTTATTTCCTTATTCTTTTTGCATAACTGAAGTATCTGTCTCAGTTGTTCCAGTTCTCCGGTCATCCTTCCATGCATGGTCAGATAATTGGAAAAATAAACAATTCTTTCAAACTCATATGTTTCGAAAATCTCTTTCAGTTCTTTCTCATCTTTTATGAACGGACGAGATAATATATTCTTTTTTCGATTTGATTTCAGCATCTCATTTCCCAGTACAACTACATCACATTCAGGAAATGATTCTTCTATAAAAGTTTCTGTTACATATCCTGTATTTCCTGCCAACAATACTTCCATATTTATTCACCTCAATAAAGTGAAGTATAACAAAATTATTTTTTCTTTTCAAGGTTAAATGTATTTTTAAATTCTACCTTGCAAGAGTAAATTCTATACCTGTAGAATTTACTTCTGCATGGATTTTT
>NZ_CAXSTD010000025.1:0-22181 GCF_964240315.1 Blautia sp. Marseille-P2398 | reverse complement strand
GAGAAGCCTGATTTTCAGGCTTGCCACCCTTGCATATCATAGAAGAATCTTATTTACAGACTTTTTCTCACAGTCTCGATTTGGCTGCTACCCTGCTTATGGTTTCCACGTAGCAGAAAAGCGACGGGGTTCCCCGCCGCAATATCTCTTATACTTGATCAACCACCATTGGTTCTGTCTCTCTGTAGAACCGCCGCTGCTCTACCCTGAAAAGCTGCTCCAGTCGTGCCGGGCTGTCCAGTCGCCCTTCGTACTCCTCTTTATTCTCCGCATGTATAATAAACGGAGCAATATCTGCCTGCAGGCATTGCACAAATGCAATGATGCGGGCTACCTTATAACATGAGAAAAGCATTAAACAAGGAGACTCATGCCAAAACTATGAATCTCCTTGTTTAATAAAGGTTCGAAGTATCCCTCCGGGTATATCTATATCTTATTTTTGATTAATCTCTGCGAATCCAGCAGCATCAATTTTTAATTCTATTTTTTCACCTTTTTTAGTTCTTTCCATTGAGAAAAATCCATTTCATATCTTCCTGTTTCGGTCTTGCCCTTCTTTTTCTCATATGTAGCGGTCACAAAATAATGCTCTTCTTCTGCTCCTGTTCTCTGTCCGTCTTTAAGTTTTGGTTCCGGCCAAGAAGGGTTCTGATCATTGCCGGAACTTTTTGCAGTATCGACAACCGTCCATTTGTCTATTTCATAGTAATATTTTGTAGCATACACAGGCTCCTTCCGGTAGACTGGTTTTTCTACATCTTCGGTGTAGGTTTCTTCAGTATATACCGGAACGCTTTCCGTTTGCTCCTCAAAATAGCCATTTCCAAGATCAACATAAGAACTTTTCTCTTCGTAGTGGTCTATGACGCTGCGTGTTTTGGTTTCTGTAACTGTCTCGTAATGGTCGAGAACGTCTTTGTAGGATTGAATTTCACTTTTTGTATATTGCAGCCTTGCATCATCGGGCAGCGACCAGTCACTTTCATTGTGAGTTACAACCTCTTCAATGTCAATGGTTCTTTCCCAATCCAAGTCATCAATCGTTACATTTTTGATCTTCGGTGCCAGGCATGACATCATGCCAAAAATGATCACTGCGAAGATTCCCAGAATGAGCAGCACCCGCCTCAGCAGTGGCTTTTTCTTTGGTGTATTTTGGGGGATATTTTTCTGGCAGGATTCTTTTTTCTCTTCTTTCTTTCGTTTCTTTTCCTCTTCCTGCTGCCTCATCTCGAAGTAGTTTCTCTCCGAATCTTCTTTTGTAGCACCACAGTTTTTGCAGACATTCAGATCGTCGCTGTTAAGACTGCCGCAAAAGCTGCACTGCCAGTCCGGATTACGGCTGATCTTTTCTGCTTCCTCCTCAGAAACATATTTAATTTCATCCGGCATATAGAATTTTGTATTTTCGTCCTGCGGATGCCCACAATCGGGACAGGTTTTTTGACCGGCTCTAATCCTTTTATTCCCACAAAACGGGCAATCCCAGAGACCTTCGATTATCTTTCCCATACAGACTCTCCTCTTCCTTCCCTCAATAACAATTTCAACAAGTATTTAGATTTCTCTTCAATTTTATAATTTTCTGCAGTTTTTTTATTTGCTCATTTATAGATTACTGTTTATTTTTCATCTCTGCTACTCTGTCCAGAAGCTGTTCCTTTAATTTTTCCACATTATCGGTCCGATATTTTAATCCTGCTGCGGAGATATGCCCTCCACCGCCAAAAGGTTTCAACAGTTCATTAACATTGATCCATTTCCCGTCTGAACGGAAAGAACATCTCCACCCGTTTTCTTCTTCCTCATACATGGTAAAACCAAGTTCAATATCGTCGCAATCGCGCAGGATCGTGCTGATACAGTGGATGTCTTCGTATGTGATATCTTTTTCGGCAATTTCCTTCTGTCCCATAATGACATAAGCAACCCGGCCATCCATCGCACGTACTGCTCCATGAAGAATATCGGCTCTTTTGTACAGAATGTCCAGGGTATCACTGTGTAAGGTTTTCATAATCCTGCCATGGTCAACTCCCATAGCCATCAGATCAGCTACTGCCTGAAAAATACCCTGGTTTGCCCTTGCCAGTCCTCCTGTATCATGCAGGATGCCAAGGTAAATATAATCTGCGGCATTGGGGTACGCTTCTTTTTGGGCTGCATTTAGAAGCAGTTCGGGAGAAAGCATATGGTATACATTTTCCGCACACGCCTCAGAAACCTTTGTCCAGTTCACATCTCCGTATCCTTCATTGGAAGCGTGATGATCAATAACAATGCTGGCAGCGGCATTTTGGTAATATTCCAATCCGATCATACGCTCCAGAGTTGCATTATCACAGACTATGGCACAATATTGTTTTCCGGATATGTCCGGCATCTCAAAAGGAACAAATGTCTTATCTTCCACGACCATCTTTTTCGGACCGCGCTCCATCGTTTTTGCAAGGTATGGAAACACCCTGTATTGTGGATAATTGACATGGATATAGTGCGCAAGGCTCATCACCGATCCGGCAGCATCACCATCCGGATTTAAGTGTCCCAGAATCACTACAGTGTCCAGATTGCGTGTCTGCATGGTTTCATCAAAAACAGTATCAAAATTAAACTCTGTCATTCCTACCTCCTTCGTATATCACTTCCCTGTTATATTTTAATTTTATCATCTAACAGATCAGATAGCAAGTTGTGGGCACATACAAGCCAAAATTGTTACTGTTCACTCCGTTCTCAGTAACATAGCCAAAATTCATTCCAGATTGCCTGCGGCAATGGAATTTTGGCTTGTATGTCTCGGGATTTTGGCATATTCATGCCAAAACACCTCGCGGGATAGTGGTGTGTGAACAGTAACCCAAAATTCATTACAGATTGCATTATTTTGCGGAATTGCTACCGAATCAAAAAGAGACAAAAGAGACCACTTGTCTCTTTTGGTCTCTTTTCTGTCTCTTTTAAAAAAACTATAGTAATTTCGTAAGATTTCTATAGTTTTTTCAGGGTTTCTGTACTATAATGAAACCCATAAAGAGATTGTCATATCAAAAATAGTAATATAATTTTCTGCCAGAAAATCAGATCATCTCCCATCAAACTGGAAATTCAGGGAAAGTTGTTCTGATATTATTATGAAAAAGATGATCGAAGCCCAGGAAAGACAGATGTCCAGTGGTTCCCAGGGCGGACAGTACTAATCAGATAAAAGCCTCTCAGTTGAGGAACTGAAAAAAACCGATGGTGATGACTGAAAACAGTCAAATCCATCGGTTTTTCTATAAAAGCAAATTAATAAAATCAGATCATTCCTATCAGATGTACGATCAGTGCAGCCACCCAGGCAATCACACACTGCCATACCACAACACCAACAGCCCATTTACTGCCCATTTCACGTTTGATCGAAGCGATAGCCGCCACACATGGTGTATAGAGCAAACTGAATACCAGCAGGGATGCTGCTGCCAGCGGAGTCAGTACAGAGGCAATATTTCCACTGAAAAGTACTTCCAGAGTAGATACCACGCTCTCTTTTGCCATAAATCCGCTGATAAGAGCTGTACAGATTCTCCAGTCTCCCAGTCCGATTGGTTTAAATATAGGTGCCAGGACTCCCGCCACCATTGCCAGAATACTGTCTGCAGAATCTTTTACAAGATTTAAATGCAGATCAAAGCTCTGCAGGAACCAGATTATCATTGATGCAAGCAGGATAATAGAAAACGCTCTCTGCAGGAAATCTTTTGCTTTTTCCCACAAAAGCTGACCTACATTCCTTGCTCCCGGCAGCCGGTAATTGGGAAGTTCCATGACAAACGGTACGGGATCTCCCTTGAAAAGAGTTCTGTTATACAAAAATGCCGCCAGGATTCCCACCAAAATTCCAAGCAGGTAAAGACCTGCCATAATAAATCCGCCCTTCTTCGGGAAAAAAGCACTTACAAAGAAAGAATAAATCGGCAGCTTCGCAGTACAGCTCATAAATGGAGTCAGCAAAATCGTCATCTTTCTGTCACGCTCACTTGTAAGTGTACGTGTAGCCATAACAGCCGGAACCGTACATCCGAATCCAATCAGCATTGGTACAATGCTTCTTCCGGAAAGGCCGATCTTACGCAGAAGTTTGTCCATCACAAAAGCAACACGTGCAACGTATCCGCTGTCTTCCATAAGAGACAGGAAGAAAAACAGGGTTACGATAATCGGCAGAAAACTAAGTACACTTCCCACACCTGTAAAAATACCGTCAATGACCAGGCTATGCATGGCACTGTTTACATTTGCTGCTGTCAGTGCTGCTTCTACCAGCGCAGAAACCTTATCAATTCCAATCTCCAGAAGCCCCTGAAGCCACGCTCCGATCACATTAAAGGTAAGATAAAATACCAGTACCATGATTCCGATGAAACAGGGAATCGCGGTATATTTTCCTGTAAGGACTTTATCAATTTTCTCACTTCTGATTCTCTCCTTACTCTCTTTTGGCTTTACAACTGTCTGTTCACACAAACGCTCAATAAAGTCAAAACGCATATCTGCGATCGCAGCACTTCTGTCAACCTGACGCTCTGTTTCCATCTGCTGTACGATATGCTCCAGCATCTCCGTCTCATTTGTGTCCAGCTTCAGCTTCTCAAAAATCAGCGGATCTCCCTCAATTGCCTTGGTTGCTGCAAAACGGGTAGGAATATCAGCCTGCGCCGCATGATCCTCAATCAGGTGCATGACCGCATGAATACAGCGGTGTACTGCACCGTCATGATCACTCTTATCACAGAAATCCTGACGTAGTGGATGTTCCTGATATTTCGCTATATGTAACGCATGGTCAACCAGCTCATCAACCCCTTCATTCTTTGCTGCGGAAATAGGGATTACAGGTACTCCAAGCAGCGACTCCATCTTATTTACATCTATGGAACCCTGATTTCCCAGCACTTCATCCATCATGTTCATTGCAACTACCATAGGAATATCCATCTCCAGAAGCTGCATGGTCAGATACAGGTTTCTCTCAATATTGGTAGCATCCACAATGTTGATGATCGCACTTGGTTTCTCATCCAGGACAAAATTTCTGGAGACAATCTCCTCACTGCTGTAAGGGGACATGGAATAAATTCCCGGAAGGTCTGTGATTTCTGTATCCGGATGGCCTTTAATCGAACCGGTCTTACGATCCACCGTTACTCCTGGAAAGTTTCCCACATGTTGACTGGAACCTGTCAGTTGGTTAAACAGTGTAGTTTTTCCACAGTTCTGATTTCCCACCAATGCGTACGTCAGTGTAGTTCCCTCAGGCAGTGGATGTTCATCTTCTCTGGAATGATACTTTCCATCCTCTCCAAGTCCCGGATGTGCCAGGTCGCTTACAGCCTCTATTCCGGCGTGACTTCTGCTTCTTTTCGGAATCTGTTCAATCTCTATCTGCTCTGCTTCCGCAAGCCTTAATGTCAGCTCATATCCATGTACCTGCAGCTCCATTGGATCTCCCATAGGCGCAAATTTCACTACCGTGACCTCAGCTCCCGGAATCATGCCCATGTCCAGAAAATGCTGACGCAGGGCACCTTTACCGCCAACTGACGTGATCACAGCACTTTTTCCGATTTCCAAATCTTTTAATGTCATTTTCAGTCGCTCACCTTTTGTTTTCTATTTGGTTATCATCGTCGTTATTATAGCAATCCTCTTAAATGCATTATTTACAAAGATTGCTATAGTCGATTTTTCTCAATAACCTTATGCAGATAGCTTATACTAACTGATAAATTTTGTCAAGTAGCAGGTATGTCCTGTCGAATTTTGGCTTGTATGTCTCGGGATTTTGGCATATTCATGCCAAAACACCTCGCAGGACAGTAGTGTGTAGACAGTAACGCAAAAAACCCAGATGAATTTATATTATCATCTGAGTTTCTTAATATCCTGAGTTTCTTAATATTCTGATTTTTTATGTATCAAATCCACATAGAACCTGTAACATCACCATTAATTACATAATAAGCCTTATTTTCTTCCGGTTTGATATAAATCTTAATGTCCTTAAGATCTTTCTCTTTTTTACCCATTTCATCGGTCCAGATTCTCTTGATATTACTTAAAATATTCTTTGTATATACTTCTCTGCCCATAAACTGAACATATACTTCTGCTGTTGCTTCTTTCTTAGTGGTTCTTCTTGTTGTTTTCTTCTCAGCAGGAGCTTCTTCAGCCAGTTTCTCAGCTGCTTTTACAGAAGCTTTCTTTGTAGTTCTTTTTGTTGTTTTTACAGCAGTTTTTGTTGTTTTAGCCGGCTCTTTTTTCTCAGCTTTTTTTTCTGTTTCTGCTGATTTCTTTTCTGCAGTTTCTGTTACTTTAGCTGTTTCTTTCTTTTCTGTTTCTTTCTTTTCTGTTTCTGCTGTCTTTCTTGTTCTTCTTGCTGCCGGTTTCTTCGCTGTTGTTTCTTTCTTTACAGTTTCTGCTTCAGCAGTTTCTTTCTTTACTGTCTCTTTGTTATCAGTTTCTTTCTTGTCTGCTTCTTTATTTACAGCTACTTCTTCAGCAGTTGTCTTTGCAGGAGCCTCTTTAACTTCGGTTGTCTTCGCAGTGGATGTGTTGAGATCTGCTGTAGTTGCTTTTGTTGCCATATGATTAGCCTCCTTACAAGGTATAAGTATTCGTAACTGCTCAGTTTTGTACAGTTACAGGTATTCTTATGTTACCGAAAATATGATAAACAGTAACATTCTTTTATGAAAATAGAATACTACGAATCTTCTGCTTTTGCAATGTTTTTCTGCTTTTGCAATGTTTTTCTGTTTTTATAATTTAGGCATCTTATGAACAGTAACATGAACAGTATTATTTTTTACTCTGTATCCGTCATTTTCTATAGTCCTAGATTCTGCAGATCTTCCTTCATATATGCCGAAAGTCTCCTCTGAAGTTCCTCATTCTGCGGAAGGCTTAAATCCGCATCAAGGGACAGAATCTCCGAAGCCGTTTCACTGGCAGCTTTCAGGATATCCGCATCCTGATAGATGTCCCCCAGTTTAAATTCCAGCAGACCACTCTGGCGGATTCCAAAAAGATCACCAGGACCGCGAAGCTTCAGATCCTCTCCTGCAATATAAAATCCATCGTTGGATTTATTCAGGATCTGCAGACGTTTAGAAATTTCCTTTGCACCATTTCCCTGCATAAAAATGCAATATGACTGATATTCCCCTCTACCGACACGCCCGCGAAGCTGATGAAGCTGTGCCAGCCCGAAACGCTCGGCATTCTCCACCATCATCACTGTAGCATTAGGCACATTCACTCCTACCTCAACTACAGTAGTAGATACCAGGATCTGAATTTCCCCTGTGGCAAAAGCCTCCATGATCACATTCTTCTCTTTCGCTTTCATCTTTCCATGAAGAGAAGCAATCTTTATATCCGGCGAAAAAACATTGCGAAGCTTCAGGGTATAATCCAGCACATTTTCCCCATCCATCCCTTCGCTCTCCTCCACCATTGGACAGATCACATAAACCTGCCGTCCCTGACGGATCTGCTTCTCCATAAAGGAATAAGCCTTCGGCCTGTAAGAAGTATCCACCACACAATTTTTAATGGGAAGTCTCTGCGCAGGAAGTTCATCAATTACTGAAATATCCAGATCCCCGTATATAATGATCGCCAGCGTCCTTGGAATCGGTGTAGCACTCATCACCAGCACATTAGGCGGGTTTCCCATAGTAGTCAGTGCTTCCCTCTGTTTCACACCAAAACGATGCTGCTCATCTGTAATAACCAGTCCAAGATTATTGTACTGCACTTTTTCCTGAATCAGCGCATGCGTTCCTATCACCAGGTTAGCCTCTTTTGACGCGATCAGCGCATATTTTTCCCTTTTCTCCTTCGCAGTATCTGATCCTGTCAGCAAAACCGGATGCCCAAAATCAATATTCTGTTCCTGCAGCAACTTCTCCATTGCCTGAAAATGCTGCCTTGCAAGAACCTCCGTAGGTGCCATAAGCACTGCCTGATATCCATTCTCCACAGTCATGATCATTGCGAGAAACGCAAGGATTGTCTTACCGCTTCCCACATCTCCCTGCACCAGTCTGGACATCAGGGCCTGGCCGCTTAAATCCCTCTCAATCTCATGCCACACATTCAACTGCGCCTTTGTCAGATCATAGGGCAGACTTTCAATAATCTGCTCTGTCGTCCACACCGGATGCATGGGAAACGCATTCGGTGCTTCCTCCGTCTTCTCTTTCAAAGACTGCACAGCAAGAATAAAAAGAAGAAACTCGTCAAACACCAACCTTCTCCTTGCAGCTAACAGCTCCTGCATATTTTTGGGAAAATGAATCGCAGGAATCGCAAAATTCCTGTCTGCCAGGTGATACCTCTCCTTATACTCATCTGCCAGATACTCTGCCTGAAGCTTCTGCTCATCAAGCACCTGATGGATCAGCTTCACGATCGTCTTATTAGAAAGCCCCGCAGTCAGTCCATAAATCGGCTGAAGACTGTGCAGAATCTCCTCATAAGCCACAGGCGTAAAAATCTCAGGGTGCTCCATCTGCAGCTTCCCCTGCTTCCTGACGACACGCCCCCGCAGAACAAACCTGCTGCCTTTCCTGACTGCAGAGCGCAGATACGGTGCATTAAACCACGTAACAGAAATTTTCCCCGTAAGATCTGCCACAGTGGTCGTGATCACCTGAAGATTCCGCACCTGATTCACATACACACCCGTTATAACCGCCACAGAAATCGCCACAACAGCTCCCTCTTCCAGAGACCGGATCTCAACAGGTTCCTCATACGCATCATAATTACGTGGATAATAACTCAGAAGAGATTCCATATCCGTAACTCCTATTTTCGCAAATAACTTTTCCGTTTTCTCCCCCACGCCCTTCAAAGTACGCAAAGATGTTGACATATACCACCGATTCCTTTCTACTACAATATAATTATGAATATCCCTTACAGCCAGTAAAAATTATCTATCTTATCCCTGCAAAAAATAACCAAATCAAGCAACCCTCATTCTTCAATCACAATAATCTGCCGACAATAAACTTCCACTATCCAAATCTCAGGCAGGAAAATATTTGTGTCAGGATGCATTTGCAGGTATCTTAGAGATTCTTAGGCGAAAAAAATCTGCGTTATGAGCCGGCTGCATCACTGTCTGAGCGAAGTTTGCAACGGAGCGAGTTTGACAAGACGGCTCATGCTTTTAGCAGATTTTTTTCACCTTAGAATCTCTTAGATGCCGAAACCGCATCCTGACACAAATATTTTCCTGCCGTCCCCTTTTATAACACGAAAACGGATATACCCACCCTCAACAATGGCCTATACCCGTTTTCATCACATGAACTATTCGTTTATCTCTCTCAAAAACTCTATTATCCTACTCTACAGAAATAACATAATAATAAATCGGCTGTCCACCCGCATTCAGTTCCACATCACAATCCGGATAAGCCTCCTCCAGAGCCGTTGCCAGCTCCTCAGCTTCAGCCTCCTCAGTATCAGCACCATAATAAATACTGATCACCTCAGACTCATCATCCACCATCTGGGCAACTGTCTCCTTGGCAACTTTCATGCGGTCCTTGCCAACAGCCAGGATTCCATGATCACCGATACCCATCATATCACCCTCATGGATCTCCTTATCATCAATCCTTGTATCACGCACAGCATACGTGATCTGTCCGGTCTTCACATGTTCGATCGCCTGAAGCATAGCCTCAGTATTCTCCGCACTGTTCTTCTCGGGTACATAACTGATCATGGCAGTAATTCCCTGCGGAATGGTCTTAGTCGGCACAACCACGATCTCTTTATCCTCAGTAAGATCCCTTGCCTGGTTTGCAGCAAGAACAATATTCTTATTGTTCGGGAAAATATAAATAGTCTTTGCATTTACTTTTGCAATGGCATTGAGCATATCCTCTGTACTCGGGTTCATCGTCTGACCGCCCTCAATCAGGTAATCCACACCCAGTTCCTTAAAGATCTCTGTCATTCCCTTTCCCACAGATACTGAAATAAAGCCTACTTCCTTCGGCGGCTGTGCTGCTTCTTCTTTTTCTTCCTGTTCTGCCTGCTCTTTCGCCATTTTCTCGGCATCCTTTATAAGCTTCTCCTGATGCTCCTCACGCATATTGTCGATCTTCATACGTGAAAGTGCACCAAAGGTAAGGGCTTTCTCAATAGCCTGTCCGGGATGATTGGTATGAACATGAACCTTCACGATCTCGTCATCTGCAACAAGCACAATAGAATCACCAAGGGACATCAGGAATTTCTTAAATTCATGCTCTGTCTCCTCGGACATCGGCTGGTTCAGAAGAATAATAAACTCTGTACAATAACCAAATTTAATATCAGCCTCTGTCTGTGCATCGATCTTAGTCACAGCAGGACCTTTTGCCTTGTCAAACTGTGTATAATCAATCTCTTTGCCAAGGAAACCATCATATGCACCATGGTATACTTCCAGAAGTCCCTGTCCACCGGAATCCACTACTCCTGCTTCTTTCAGAACCGGCAGCATCTCCGGTGTCTTTGCCAGAGTTTCCTCCGCATGAGCGATCACGCTCTGGAAAAATGTATCCAGATCCTCTGCTGTCTCCGCAAGCTCTACAGCCTTGGCAGCAGCCTCTCTTGCGACAGTAAGGATTGTTCCTTCCTTCGGTTTCATGACTGCCTTATATGCAGTCTCCACACCTTTCTCCATGGCTGCCGCGATATCAATGGCATCCAGTTCCTTACTGTTCTTAACACTTCTGGTAAAGCCACGCAGAAGCTGAGAAAGAATAACACCTGAGTTACCTCTTGCACCGCGCAGGGAACCGGAAGAAATCGCCTTGGCCAGTGACTCCATGTCAGGCTCTCCCAGAGAACCTACCTCTGCTGCTGCTGCCATGATCGTCATTGTCATATTAGTTCCTGTATCTCCATCCGGTACCGGAAATACGTTCAGTTCGTTGATCCATTCTTTTTTAGCTTCCAGATTCTTGGCTCCTGCAAGAAACATCCTGGAAAGTATTCTGGCATCTATGGTTTTGTTATTCACCACAAGTTCCTCCTCTATCCTAATCAATTGCGCGTACACCTTCTACATAAATATCGATCTTATCGATCTCCATTCCTGTAAAGGCCTCGACTTTATATTTGACATTGCTGACAAGGTTGTCTGCAATTGTACTTATATTCACGCCATATGCCACAATAACATGGAAATTCAGGCGGATTTTATTGTCCTCTGTAATTCTGACGCTGATGCCATGTTTCAGGCTGTTCTTTCCAAGAAGCTTTACCAGTCCGTCCTTCATACTGACTGCAGCCATGCCTACGATACCAAAACATTCTACAGCAACGCTTCCTGCGTAGGTTGCGATTACATCTGTGTCAATTATGATCTGACCTAATCCGGAATCTATACGTCCATTCATATGGTTACCTCCAATGCTCATTATTGTATGTAAGTGTATTATAACCTCTTTTCACAGAAAAAGAAATATAATTTTTGAGTTTTTTCCTTTTTTTGCTTGCAAAAGCACAATTCATCTGTTACAATGTAATCTGTTGAACACAAGGTTACTGTTCAGACGCTATGCACACAGCACGACAGTAACAATAAAGCGTCAAGGAGGTGCTATCATGGCTAAATGTGCAATCTGTGAGAAAGCTGCTCATTTCGGAAATAATGTAAGTCATTCACATAGAAGATCCAATAAAATGTGGAAATCTAACGTAAAATCCGTTAAAATCAAGACTGCTGAGGGTGGAGCTAGAAAGACATATGTATGTACTTCTTGCTTAAGATCCGGTAAAGTAGAAAGAGCATAATAACACCATTACCCCTGTTGCAACAGGGGTATTTTTTTGCAAAAAAGACTGTCCCTCTGTTCAGATATTCTTTACCGAATATTCTGCCTGAGCTGACAGTCTTTTTTTATTTCATATGTCAAACGGGATATTCGCAATCTTCTGTAAAGTTAATGACAGAAAAGATGATATCCCAACAACAGGAAAACTCCGGCCGAAACCACCAGAACCACATTTTCTGCGATCAGCATCCCGATTATCATCCCAATCCCTATGAAAAACAGCATAAAGCCGAACAGCTTTTCCAATTCTTCTGCACCTTTTTCATCGGTTTGCTATAGTCTATGCAAAAATTATTTTTCTGATTCGCCGACAGATTCTTCGTCACCTTTTCCGGAGGTAAAACGGTCTACAAAATCCGGAACCATATCAAGGATCTTGGTGAGACCATCCTGATTTTTCACATTGACCAGCTTTGTTGTTCCATTCTGGATCACAAGCACTGCACAGGGAGTCATCTTTCCTGCCATTCCGCCGCCGCCGTTATCCTTCTTCTCTCCTGAAAAAGCACCGGCACCTACACCGAAAGATACATCCATCAGAGGAAGAATGATCGTATCGCCTACATGGATTGCCTCTCCTACCACTGTTTTCGCAGAAATAAAACTGTCCATTCCCTTGAATAATGAATTTACGGTTTCTTTAAAATTGTTTTCATTTGCCATGGTCATGCCCTCCTGGTTTTCCAACGTTTTATAACGTATTTTATATTTTTATTGAAATAAATACTCACTGCTGCCCGCACAGGAACAAATCCGTAGATCCTGCCTTTTGCCCTGATGTTTCCATACAGATAATTCTCACTGTCAAAACGGGGATTGATCTGTATACAGTTTTTGTGAAATGGAATTGTCATCCCAAGTACAGCAAGTGCCGCACCTGTCAGCGCCGGATCTTCAAAAGAAAAAGTAACCTGCCCTTCTATCCTTGTAGGAAAAATATGCTTAAGCAAAAATTTTCCATGTTTCCATACAAGTTTTCTGGCAGCTGTCACTCTGGGATGTTCTATAAACGCCTTCCACCAGGACACATTCTTCTTAATCTTCCCGAATGTCCTGCGGATATTTTGCAGTTTTGTACGAATCAACTGAAATATATTTCGGATCCGGTCATAGATCCTTTTTATAAAAAACTGCCTCTTCTTTAGACTATTCCGATCTGTATCATCTGCATTCAGTTCCTGCTGTCCGGATATCTGACTGTTTCTGATCCTCTCTGTATCAGCAGATGTATCTGAAGCTGAATTTCTGTCTGTTTTCAGATCCTCAGTCTCCATATTCTCTGATTTCGGGTGATCAACCACTGATTTTTTATGCTCTTCTTCCCTGTTTCCGTCTATGCCGGATACAGATACCTTTTCTGCGCCGGATTTCTCCGGATTTTTCCCGGATTTCTTTGTTACAGCCCTCTTCTCCTGCCGTTTTTTCAACAACTTGTCTACAGGAATTCCAAACAGATGAAAGGATATCTCCATCTGCTGATCTTTCCATTCCGCTCTCAGCGAAATCCCATGAAACAGCCAGCTTACGATACCCTCTCCCTCTGTCTGTTTCCAGCCACCTTCTGCCTTGACAGCTGATGCCTTATATCTTACAGGACAGAACAGTACAAGAAGAACTGCCAGTAAAAGAAGGCCCAGCAGAATTCCCAGGATGATCAGTATAAATTTAAGGATCAACCATAAAATATGTAACATATTCTCACCTGTTTTCTATATATTCAGCTGTTGCGAAGGTTCCCGTTTCCCTGTACATTTCATCGATCAGACTTCGCACCATCTCCAGGGCTTCCTCTTTGCCCTTCGCCATTCCTATGATCTTCGGACAGATTCCATAAAAGCTCTTCTGTATCAGCATTGCTGCAGGAATAATATCCATCAGATTCACAGGATTCTCTGACAGAGTAAGGAGATAAATGCCCAGAATCGGTTTTCCGCTGTTCAGTTTCTTTTTTATCTTCTCAGGATCCTTTACAGATTCCCCTGCAAGAAAATTCTCCTGCCATTTCAGCATCTTACACCCTCTCCCGTTTCTATAACACTTCAGTTACAGTATTTCCATTTTCTCCAAAATTTAAACCGGGCTGCGTTGCAAAAAAACACAGCCCTGTTCTCTCGTTAATAATACTTATGCTGTTTTCCCCAGAGTCCATTGCTTCTCATCTCCAAATATTCCTGATAAGCACGCTCTACGATCTGCTTCTCGTTTGAAAACCTCAGCAGATGATAGATCTCATGAAATTTATAATATCCGGAATCTACAAAAAACTCCTCTCTCTGGGGCTTACTATGATAATTATCCGCAGTCATAAGATACCAGTGTACCTCTTTGAAAACCACGTCCTCCGGAACGGTAAAGTTATATTGGCTCTTTCCGATGTATTTCACAATGGTCGCACGCACTCCAGCCTCTTCCATCACTTCCCGCAATGCTGTCTGTTCATGCGTTTCGCCTGGTTCCACTGTTCCTTTCGGCAATACCCAGCCCTCATAACGGTTCCTGTAAGATTTATACAAAGTAAGAATCTTACCCCGATGAATTACCACACCGCCACAGCTCGTTGCTTCTATCATAATGCAATCCCTCCTGTTTTGCGTGGTATTATAAACTGAGTATAGTATATCTCTTTTTTTCCAAACCCGCAAGCTATAAATATCATTTCATAACATATTACCGATTAATTAGTTACTGTTCACTCCGTTCACAGTAACGTAGCCAAAATTCATTCCAGATTGCCTGCAACATGGAATTTATTATTGCTTATCATAATAATACGCATCAAATATCTGCTCTGCGATGGGCACTGCTGCTTCACTTCCGGTACCACCATTCTCAACAATGATCGCAACTACCAGATCCGGATCATCCACGTTGGAATAACCGATAAACCAGGAATGACTGGAACCATTCTCATCAAATTCCGCTGATCCGGTCTTGCCTGCCACTGTATATCCTCTTCCGTTCAGAGCCGATGCGGTTCCGTTTTCCACAACACCTTTCATAAGCTTTCCAAGGATATTCGCCTCATTTGTTGTCATCAGACGTTTATAGCTCTCCGGCTCTGTTGTCTTCACTGTCTCTCCGTCTGAACTTACAACAGAATCAATGAGATAAGGCTTCATGAGCTCCCCGCCATTGGCGATCGCACTGGTAATCAGCGCCATATGCATAGGTGATACCAACGTATTACCCTGTCCGATGGCAGTCTGCATAACCTCTGCAACAGAAGATTTTCCATTTAATGTAAAAGTACTCTTTTTATAGGAAGAAAGCGGAAGACTCTTATTAAAAAGAAGATCCTCGGCTGTTTTTTTCAGAGAACTGCCTCCGAGCATGGTTCCGATCTCTGCAAATGCACTGTTACAGGAATTGGCAAAAGCACTGTAAAAATCTTCCTGTCCATGAACAGTTCCGCCATAGCACCTGATCGTGTGATCTTCTCTGGTAATACTTCCCTCACAGAGATAGGAAAATCCCTCCAGACTGCCCTTGGTTCTGAAATAGTCCAGGGCAGTTACCACCTTAAATGTAGATCCCGGAGGATAGGCTCCGTTTGTAGCTCTGTTCAACAGACTGCTGTCATTGGAATCATTTACCAGTGTGTCCCAGTTCTGGGAAATAGTATTCGGGTCAAAGTCCGGTCTGCTCATTTCCACCAGAATCTTACCTGTAGAGGGTTCTATGGCAACAACCGCCCCTCTCCTGTCACCAAGTGCATTATAGGCAGTTGACTGAAGATCTGCGTTTAACGTCGTGATCACAGAATCACCCGTATTTTTCTGATTCTTAAACTCATTTTTCATCTGGTTCAGGAAAAATTCATGAGAAGTCAGAAGCTGGAAGTTCGCCTCTGATTCCAGTCCGCTTTTTCCATTAGTGTCATATCCGACTACATGAGCGAACATATTTGCATAGGGATAAGTACGTTCCTCTGTTCCATCTTCGTAAACATTGGTCTGGGCAAGCACCTGCCCATCTGCAGATATGATCTTACCTCTTACAACCCTGTCTGAAAAAGTATCCTGCCTTGTATTATAGGGACTATTGATAAAATCATCGCTCTTTGCATAATTAAAGTAGATCAGATATCCGATCATACTGACAAAGATCAGCACAAAAAAGCAGGATACCAGTGTATACTCTCTGTTACGGGGCCTTCTCTTTTCAGAAATCTCCCGGGCTTTGCGCTTCTGGCGCTTCTTCAACTCTCTGCGCCGTTCCTTTTCTTCGATATCTCTCAATTTCTTCGTCCTCATCTTCTCTCAAAATATACAATCCCTGAATGATCGCCAGCATCAGTACTGTACACGCGACAGAACTTCCTCCATAGCTGACCAGAGGAAGAGTTACACCTGTCATAGGGATAAATTTCGTTGCTCCGCCAATTGTCAGAAATACCTGAAATGCATATTCCGTACCAAGTCCAAGTGCGATCAGTTTGTAGAATGGTTTCTTAATCTTAAGCGCAATATTTACGATCATCAAAAAGAAACTCATACATACCAAAATCAGGCAGATTGCAAAAATCCCACCCAGTTCCTCACAGATTGCACTGAATATAAAGTCATTCTTGACAACAGGGATCTTCTCAGGCGAACCCTGACACAATCCCATTCCAAACCATCCGCCGGTTCCAATGGCAAATAGTGACTGGACGATCTGGTATCCTTCATTCTGATATACCGCCATGGGATCCTTCCAGGCTGTCACTCTCTGACGCACATGGCCAAACAGATGATATGCGACAACTGCCCCTGCAGATCCGCCTGCAAGACCAAGTGCCAGATATCCCACATTTCTGGATGCCACATAAATCATCACAAGATATGCCGCAAAGAAGATTACTGCACTTCCAAGGTCTCTGGAAAGTACAAGAATCCCCACATGCAGTCCCGCCACTACCGTAGCCTGGACCACTTTTGAAAAATCAGCACCTTTTCTCAGCAATGCCGCCATAAAGAACACAAATGTAATCTTTATCGCCTCTGAAGGCTGGATTCCCATCAGGGAAAGTTTTGCTCCATAGCTTGTCTTTGCAAGCACAAATACCGCCGCCAGCAAAACGATTCCGATTCCCGCATAAACCCATGTCAGGTCCTTGAGAAATTTCATCTTCCTGATCAGGACAGGTACGATCAATGCCACCACATTTACGCCTGCCACAATCACCAGCTGTCTGGTAGCTGTGGAAACATCCAGCCTGCACAGCATAATAAATCCTACACTGAGAAGCATACACATATTGTTGAGCAGTAAAATCGATGCTTTCTTATAAAAAATCCTGTACAAAATCTGGATTCCCGCAAAAAATGCCATCATTTCGATATAAAACAACACGACCTGAAACTTACCTGTCTTCAGGTAGATGACCAGAAACGCAGTGAAATCCATAAAAAAGATAAGCATCAGCTGCTGGCGCAGCGATTCGTTTCTCTCCTCCTCACTCTGCTGTTTCACCAGATAGAAACAGTGAAAGGTATAAATCACCATCAGGGTAAGGATCACATACTTGGATAATTCTACAATTACATTAATCATATGCCTTACTCGGCTCCTCTTTTAAAATGTCCCTTTGTATATTCCCGTTTCGGAGGATTCTTCCCATCACGATAAACAGCTCTGAACTCTTCATATATCTTCACCGCATCCTGAGGCTTCTCAATGGTAAATGCAAGTCTCAGGGAAGAGACACCAAGTCTGTCTATCTGTGATTTCTCTTTCAACAGGCCGTAAGGGATACTGTTGTAAATGATATTATAGCAGGGTATACAGAAATCTGTATTCTCAGTTTTCCATGGGTTACATATACATTTCGCCGTAAATTCTTTATCGTAACGGTCTTTTAAAGTTACCCCTTCTTCCTTATGATTACATCCGTAAAGATTTTTATGCACACACTGGGCCGATATCATAAGAGGCAGATATCCGTAGATCAGCAACTCGCTGTCCCGGTTATCTCTGTGGCGGATTTCCCCTTCGTTCAGCTCAAGCGGTACCGTATTTCTGAGGACTTTCTGATCTTTCCAGAAATCAGCAGCTTCATCATTCCATGTATACATACTGTGATCCAGAACACATTTCTCAGCCAGACCTGCCTTTCGCAGAACTGCAAAAGTCTCCAGATTTCTTACCAGAGATCCTGTCATTCCTCTGTCCATCCACTCTCTGATCCTGGTGAGAAGCTCCCGGGGCATCTCACCTCTCATAATATGCGGAAGAGACAGATACATCTCCATTCCTCTGCTTACACAGTCATCCAGGCAGACCTCCATGGCATCAGCGTTCAGATACATTCCATGTATCCCCTCTCTTTTATATAACGCCAGTGCAGTGGATTTTTCTTCACAGGAAATATAAATCGGAAGATTTTTCTGCTTTGGCGAATCTGCTTTTCTTCCGGCATCCTCTGATAAGCGTTTCTTCCCATTATTTTCTTCTCTCTTATATGGTTTGAGCAATTCATTTTCCAGAGATTCCAGTGCCTCTCTTCTCGCCTCATTCAGCATTTTCATCGGGATAAAAATATTCTCATCCATCTGGATTTCCAGATTTTCCCACTCATATTCTGTATTTCCAAGCTTCTCCATCTGTGAACGGATGCGCTCCTCTGTCAGCGGCTGGTTCTGCGCATACTGTACCTCACCCACAGACGCAGATCCATGGATTCCCCTGCATGACACATCCAGTATAGCAGGACTTCCCGGAAAAAGAATGAATGTTCCCTGAATTTTTTCTTTCTTTTTTCTTAATACAGGACTGACATCTCCTGTTTTCTTCTCATTGCTGAATGCCATCATGGACGGACCATTCTGCATCTGATAATAACCGGTACAGGAACCTCCCCTGTTAAACAGATCCAGCAGATATCTCTTATCCTCCTCTGCTACCCTGTAATTCTCAGCTCCCTTCTCAAAAAGAAGATCCAGGTACTTCCGATATACAGAAGTTACCCCTGCTGTATATCCCGGCTGCTTCATCCTGCCCTCTATCTTAAGAGAAGTAACACCAGCCTCCAGAATCTGCGGAAGAATCTCTATCGTAGAAATATCCTTCAGACTCAGAGGACATAGTTCTTGCGCTTTCCTTTTCTCTGACCGTCTGCCATTTTCCCCGCAACAAAGCGCTGTCTGGTAAGGCAGACGGCAAGGCTGTGCACACCTTCCTCTGTTACCGCTTCTTCCACCCAGGATACTGCTCATCAGGCACTGTCCCGAATAACTGTAACATAAAGCTCCATGGATAAAAGATTCAATCTCGATAGGACTTGTCTCATGCATCCTCCGGATTTCCTCAAGGGAAAGCTCTCTGGCAGTTACCACTCTGGAAGCACCCTGTTCTTCCAGAAACTTCATCCCCTCCGGACCTGTCACAGTCATCTGCGTGCTGGCATGAAGATGCATACCCGGAAACATCTCCCTGATCATCTTAAACACACCCATATCCTGAACGATCACCGCATCCAGACCTTCCTTATAATATGGAAGCAGATAATCATACAACTGTTCAGACAGTTCCCTGTTCTTCAACAGCGTATTCACTGTCAGATAAAGTTTCCTGCCATGGATATGAGCAGTATCAATGGCACGCAAAAGCTCTTCCTCTCCGAAATTCTTCGCATAGGCCCGCGCGCCAAAGGCTGCTCCCCCTACATAAACCGCATCTGCACCTGCACCGATCGCTGCCTCAAATCCCTCATAGGAACCGGCAGGTGCCAGAAGTTCAATCTCTTCTCTTCTCAATTCTATACCTCACGTTTTCTATAACAGTCATCTTAAATGCATTATTTATGAGCATTGCTATAATATTCAAATCGAATACATATGAAACAAATCATAAAGGGGAAATCACCGAAGTAATCCCCCCTCTGTTATTTCAGCAGCTCATCAATCTGCTTTTCCAGTTCCTTATTCTTTCCCTCCAGAAGGCTCTTCTGTTCCAGGGCTTCCTGTTCATGCTTCTGCGCTTCCTCAATCTGCATACGAAGCGAGATCAGCTCATGCTTCAGATCATACATCTCCTGATCCTTCTGCTGTAAATCCTGTTCAAAAACCTCCGCCTGTTTCTTTGCCTTAAAATAGTCATCTGTAATATTCAGGCTGATAAGTGTATGCTTGGTCTCCATGGGCTGTCTGCTGTAACCCGGCATAGCACTTAACTCATCCATCTTTTTATTTATATAGGATGCTACTTTCTGAAAATATTCTTCCGATTCATAGCCTCCCAGCGTAATAATCTTACCACCTATGATTACCTTTGCTGTATTTTTGACCGCCATCCGTACGAGCCTCCTGTATCTTCCTTCAATCTGCCCGGAACCCCGGACATTTACTTCATTATACTCGAAAGCAGTCGAAATGTATAGGAATTTTTAAAAAACTTTTACTTTTTTATATTTTTACGCCCTTAACTTCAGTTTTTCTCCGGCATCTGATAGCCCAGATGCTCATACGCAAGCGCCGATGCCATACGTCCTCTCGGCGTACGGTTCAGGAATCCATTCTGCAGCAGATAAGGCTCATACACATCCTCCAGCGTACCGGAATCCTCCCCTATCGCCGCAGCCAGAGTCTCCAGTCCCACAGGACCACCCTGAAAATTCACGATCATAGTCTGAAGAATCCTTCTGTCAATCTTATCCAGACCATACTGATCCACTTCCAGAAGATTCAGCGCAAAACACGCCACATCATAAGTAATCCGTCCATCATACTTCACCTGCGCAAAATCACGAACCCTCTTCAGCAGACGGTTGGCAAGCCTCGGGGTTCCCCTGGATCTCTTGGCAATCTCAGCCGCACCCTTCTCATCAATCTCCACTCCAAGAACCTGAGCAGAACGGATAATGATCGTCTTAAGCTCCTCATGAGTATAAAACTCCAGATGATGCATCACACCAAAACGGTCACGAAGAGGTGCAGACAGAAGTCCTGCCCTGGTAGTCGCCCCCACCAGTGTAAACTTCGGCAGATCCAGACGTATAGACCTGGCAGAAGCTCCCTTCCCGATCATAATATCAATAGCATAATCCTCCATAGCAGGATAAAGGACCTCCTCCACCTGCCTGTTCAGGCGGTGGATCTCATCCACAAACAGAATATCTCCCTCCTGCAGATTATTAAGGATCGCAGCCATCTCCCCCGGCTTCTCAATAGCCGGCCCGGAAGTCACCTTCATATGAACCCCCATCTCATTGGCAATAATCCCCGAAAGAGTAGTCTTACCAAGCCCCGGAGGACCATAAAACAAAACATGATCCAATGCATCATGCCTCTGCTTCGCAGCCTCTATATAAACCTTCAAAGTGCTCTTGGTCTTCTCCTGACCAATATAATCATCCAACGTCTGCGGCCGGAGATTCCCCTCCAGAGAAAAATCCTCCTCCGTCACATCCGTAGTTATAATACGTTTCTCCATCTGTTACCCATCCTAACCTATAACAATTCTATAACAATACAGGCAATCCAATCTACCAGAGCGTAAAGTCCTGCTTCAGTTAAAAATTCTTCAGTGCAGCCTTCAAAAGCCCTTCCACATCATCCGGTGCCACATCCGTAACCTTACGCACCGCCCGAAGCGCATCCGCACTGCTGTATCCCAGCGCAACCAGAGCCTCAACAGCCTCCTGCCTGCCATCCGAAACCTCACCGGCTCCCACTGCTGCCCTCTCCTGCTCATGAGCCAGCTTCAATTCAAACGCATCCTCCAGCTTCATCTTATCCTTCAGCTCAAGAATCAGCTTCTGAGCCGTCTTCTTCCCGATACCCGGAGCCTTCGACAACGTCTTCACATCATCCGAAAGAATTGCAAACCTCAATTCATCCGCTGTAATCCCCGCCAGAACTCCCAGCGCAGCCTTCGGCCCCACACCATTCACGCCAAGAAGCAGCTTAAACATCTGCAGATCATCCTTAGCCCTGAACCCATACAGCTTCATGGCATCCTCTCTCACACTAAAATAAGTATGGACCTTCACATCCTCCCCCATACGAATCTCAGACAAATCTGCCCCCGTCATATATATCTCATAACCAATCCCCCCGGCCTCAACAACCACCGAGCTCTCAGTCATATCCACAGCCATTCCATGAACAAACGCAATCATGATACATCCTCCGTCCCAAATTCATCACTTCCGATTCATCATACCACATCCCACCCCATAACGCAAACATATATTCGCGTATATTGTTCGCGCGCCTTACGAAACAGTTACTGTTCACTCCGTTCACAGTAACTTAGCCAAAATTCATTCCAGATTGCCTGCGGCAATGGAATTTTGGCTTG
>NZ_CAXSTD010000024.1:0-23652 GCF_964240315.1 Blautia sp. Marseille-P2398 | reverse complement strand
AAAAATCCATGCAGAAGTAAATTCTACAGGTATAGAATTTACTCTTGCAAGGTAGAATTTAAAAATACATTTAACCTACGGATCTGATCCGCTTTCTCTGTATCTGTGAGAAGTTCCTTCACCTTCAATGTTCCACCTGTGATTTTCATATAGCTTAAACGATTGCCCTGATCGTCTCTGGCAATCTTGAATACTTTTGCCCCGAACTCAGATGGATATGTCGGTGTCTCGCAGTATTTTTCCAAACCATGGAGAAATTCTTCTACACCTGTCATTTTTAGCGCAGAGCCAAAGAAACATGGAAAAAGTTTTCGCTCTTTGATTACTTTTCGGATATCTGATGTTGATATTTCCTCTGTTTCCAGATATTTTTCAAGCAGTTCTTCATCGCAGACGGAAATATCTTCCAGAAACCGAGACTGCAGATCTGATATTTCATCTTCTGCTTTCTCTGCTGTTTCGTCAGTACTATTTTCTATTCCACTTGTGTTTTCCCAGGTGAAATCAGCGCAATTATCACTTAATCGCTTCTTTAATTCTGCCAGAAGTTTCTCTTTATCAGTTCCGTCCTGATCCATTTTATTGATAAACAGGAACGTCGGAATCTGGTATCTTGCCAGAAGTCTCCATAAGGTCATAGTATGCCCCTGCACACCATCCGCTCCATTTATCACAAGAATCGCATAATCCAGAACCTGCAGTGTCCTCTCCATTTCCGCCGAGAAATCCACATGCCCCGGCGTATCTAGCAGAGTTATCCCCCTGTTTCCCAATTCAAACTCCGCCTGCTTGGAAAAAATCGTAATTCCACGCTCCCGCTCCAGGTTATAGGTGTCAAGATACGCATCCTTATGATCCACACGCCCCAGCTTACGGATTTTTCCCGTTAAATATAAAATCCCCTCCGACAACGTAGTCTTACCTGCATCTACGTGGGCAAGGATACCAATGACAAGTTTCTCCATAGTATATTTAAAAGCTCCTTTTTCTTTATAAATTGATGTATACGTATTGGCTTAAATAAAATTAATCATTTGTATCAATTAAATAACTATTTTAACATAAGAATCTATATAATTCCAATATGGTTCTACTTTAATGGGATTTCTTTAACCGTTTCCATAAGTGCATCAATCTTTACATTCCAATATGGTTCTACTTTAATCCATAGCTGTCAGTTCCGCATATTTTTTATGCTTATTTGCTCATTTTTGTCGACTTCACTATATCTGTTCTATTTTCCCATTCATTTTATCATGTTTTTCATCAAAAAACCACTCATTCCCTTTGTTTACATACCATTGTCGACCTCTTCGCATTTTTATTTTATCGAACATCGACAGAATTTTTCATTATTAATCTACATCATCTGCAAATTCAATTCTATAATATCCCATTTCATCATATCGACATTGCATATGCAATAGTTTTTATTATTAAGTATAATTTTATAATACTTGGTTTATATTTGTTTTTTTATTTCTTGCACTTGTTTACTGATTTGTTATATACTTTAATTGTATCTGTTGTTCCACATTGGAATTTCTCATTGCCAAAGTTAAACAGGTATCTATATCTTTAACTGGCATCATTGGAGTAACAGAAAAGAGCGCGCATGGCAAATGCACGCTCTTTTCTGTTACTCCACCTTTATATCCATTTTTTCATTCACCCATCCTCTGATAGTTTCTTCACTTTCGCAAAGAATCCTGGCTACCTTTTCAATTGAATCTCCCTCTTTAAAAAGGGAATTTGCAATTTTACGTTTTTCCTCTTCTCGTCCAATCTTTATCCCATCATTTTTTCCAGCTTCATACTCAGCTTTCCGAAGTTTCCTTTTTTCCTCTTCCTCATTGTATTCAAATATACTCATAGCGACTACCTCCGCTCGATTCTTTTGCAGAAATTCTTTGAGAATTCCCTCCTGAATGCTTTCGCTCACTGCACGTTCTACTGCCGTATTCAGTTCCATTACATTAGAATATCTGCGTACTTTATCAACATACTGAGCATATTCTCTTAGCGTCCGGCATTCTTCCATCAGTTTTTTATTATGCCCTACATTGATATTTAATGTGATGACCTTTAGTTCAAGATTTGGTTCTCCTGACATATTTTCATACGATTCTGACAGATAATCTACCCACCTATCTTCTTTTTTCTCTGTTCCATTATAAAATACGATAAAATTCGGTGTGGGTATTCTCAGTCTTGTTGAGGTATACAAGGACTTCCAATCCACCATTTTCTGATATTCGCTGGAAATGTAGAATAAGTCTCTCAAAGGCATGTTCGGGTTATACGTAGACTGATGTTCATACAGAAACAAATTCGTATTTATAATAAACGCCAGATCATTCTTCATTCCCATATAGATTGCGTTCTCAAGTGTCACAATCTCTAATTGAGCTGCATCTGTATAGGAAGTTCCATTGATTGCATTATACAGCGACAACAGATTCTTTCTGTCTGAAAACAGCATACGGAAGACTGTATCTTTGTACTTACGGTTTGCAGTTGCTGTGTTGCCTTTCAATCGGTTTCTTTTCACAATAATTTTTTTGTTCTTTCTTTTTGCCATTGGCAATACCTCCTGTTTTCCGCAGGAGTCAAAGAACATTTTGTGCTATTCTTATCACTTCTCAGCTCCTGCTTTTCATAATTAACTGGAATTAAAAGCATGGATTTCTGAATTGAGATTAGAATAATCAGACGGCAAAAATGCCTTGAAATATAAGAGAAATATGCTTTATACTTATGTTAGCATTACTTACTCTTATTTTCAAGGCATTTTATATTCTTTTTATTTTATAAATTGTATGGAAGTTACTGTTCACACGCCACTGTCCCGCGAGGTGTTTTGGCATGAATATGCCAAAATCCCGAGACATACAAGCCAAAATTCCATTGCCGCAGGCAATCTGGAATGAATTTTGGCTACGTTACTGTGAACGAAGTGAACAGTAACGTATGGAAACTTTTTTATTCCTTATGTGTCCCTCTGACTACTTTGATTCCACGTTCTTCTATCATATTGCAAATCTGTGTCATCCTTGGACATTCATGCTTTCCATCCGGGAGACGACAGACACCAACGTGGATGGTACTGATTTTTTCACTGACCAGTCTGTCTATCTTTTCCAGGATTCCTTTGTCTTCTATGGGTTCTATCGGGTTGGCGCCTTTGCATCCGTTACAGGTCATCATTGCTGCCAGACAGGTATCTTCCGGATAATCCTGAAAGAAATCAGTTCTGTTCTGAAATGCTGCCAGGCATCCAACTCTGGCGCATACATTATTAGAATGAATACACGTCAAAATTCCTATTTTATTCATCTTTTTTCTCCATATATAGCAGGCCAGAGTCAAAAATTTTCCTGACTCTGGCCTGTCAATACTCAAACATTCGAAATCCTCTGATTTACTACGTAAATTGCTACTTTCTCATGTTTGACGAGTCCCAAGCTCCAAAGTCTTATCGTGCAAGCACGAACGACTTTCTGACCTTTTGACCCTGATATCATATTATAAAAATAAAATATGCATCTTCCCGCGGCTGTCATTTACCACTTCCGAATCTACCTGGTAAATCCTTTTGATCAGCTCCGGAGTGAGTACTTCCTGTGGAGTTCCATATCCTTCCAGCACACCATCTTTCAATACATAAATCTTATCGCAGTATGCCGCCGCAATATTCAGGTCATGGATAGCTGATATTACAGTTACGTTAAGTTTCTTTACCAGTTCCATCAGCATGATCTGATGTGTGATATCCAGATGGTTAGTCGGCTCATCAAGGATCAGTGCAGGTGTCTGCTGTGCAAGTGCTCTTGCCAGAATAACCCTCTGCTGCTCTCCACCTGACAGTGTAGAAAATGTGCGATCCGCAAATGCATCCATCTGTACCGTTTTCAGTGCTTCTTCAACAATCCGGTAATCTTTTGCATTATCCCGTTCCAATGCTTTCTTATGAGGTGCACGTCCCATCAACACGACTTCCCGTACGGTAAAATCAAAGTTGTAGTAATTGTGCTGTGCCACAACTGCCATTTTTCTGGCGGAGCTTTTTACGCTCATGGAATGGAGTTCTTCGCCGTCCAGATAAACGGCACCTGCATCTGGCTTCAGGATACGGTAGATGCATTTTAATAATGTAGATTTTCCGCTTCCGTTTGGTCCGATGATCCCTACCAGTTCCTTATCCTTTGACTCTATGGAAATTCCCTTCAGTATCTGTCTGGCGTGAAATCCAACCTGAATATCTTCTGTAGTGATTTTCATTACTTACTACCTCCAAATCCATAGGATTTCCGCACAAGCAGATAAATAAAGCATGGAGCACCGATAATGGATACCAGCACACCGATCGGCATCTCAGAATTCTTCAGGATCACACGACATGCCACATCACACCAGATCAGGAATGATGCACCAAGCAGTGCACTTAATGGCAGTAATCTTCTGTGGTCTGTTCCAAACAGGATTCTGATCACATGAGGGATCACAAGTCCTACAAAGCCGATCACACCCGCACAATATACTGCAAACCCAATCATTACAGAAGCAACGATCAGATAAAAAGTTCTCAGCCTGTGCAAATCAGTTCCCAGTGTGATCGATACATCATCTCCTAACAGCATCAGATTCAGATTACGATATTGCGTCCAGAAAATAATTACACAGATCAATGTAACAGGAAGCATTACACCTACTCTGCTCCAGCTTGCGCCTGCAAGGCTTCCCATCGACCACTTCATTACTTCTGTTGCTGCATTTTTGTCATTGGTGATATAGATAACAAAATTGGAAAAAGCAGAACATACCGCACTGACAGCCATTCCGGCAAGGATCAGTTTGGCAGAAGTAGCTTTTCCGCCCATGTTTGCAATGGCAATTACTGCAAAAGAAGTGACCATTGCACCAATAAATGCAGGAACACCAACTGAGTTTCCACCGAGAAATCCACCAACTCCAAGCATGATCGCCAGTGTTGCACCAAGGGATGCACCGGATGAAATACCAAGTACATACGGATCTGCCAGTGGGTTCTGGACAATCGCCTGCATAACTACGCCACAGACGGAAAGAGCCATTCCAACTGCCAGAGCCAGCAGGACTCTGGGCAGCCGGATCAGCCACACAACATCGTGAACTGCGCCTTCTGCATAGGCGGACAGGCTTTTGATATGAAACAATTTATATGCAATGACACTGTAAACATCTTTCAGTGACAGATCTGCATTTCCAAAAGTGATTGCTGCAAGAATGGAAAAAATCAGAAATGCCGCAAGCCCGATAAGAACTGCCACATACATGGATGTCCTGAGCACACTGCCTTTTTTTGTCTGTGAAACCTGTTCTTTCACTGTTATGTCCTCAATCAGTCAAGATTCACATCCGGATATAATCCTTTTGCGAAAGTTTCAATACCATCCTGTGTACGTGTTGCACTTGCGTACATTTCACTGAGCATGATCGGATAAACACGACCGTTCTTTACAGCGTCAAGGCTCTGAAGTGCTTCGTCATCCTTGATAACGGCAAGCTGGCTTTCTTTTACAGTTTCCGGATCATCACCTGCATATGGCATGTATACAACAAAAATCACATCAGGGTTTGCTGCAATGATATCTTCTTTTCCTGCTGTAGAAGCATCCGGGTTTGCCAGAGTCGCACCCAGTTGTGTTACCATATCTCCACCAAGGCTCTTTGCACCATAGTTTGTGATATCTTCTCCAAGAGGTTCCAGAACCATTACGCTTGGTTTCTCTTCTACATCTGCTGTTGCTGTAAGAGTTTTATCGATCACTGCCTTTGCATCATCTACGATTGCCTGTGCTTTGTCCTGTACATCAAAAATCTTTCCAAGATTTAAGATGTCTGTAAATTCATTTTCCAGAGTTCTGTCTCCGTCAGGGCGTGTGTTTGTGTTGTAATAAGTGTTGCAGCCTTTGTCGATCCAGTCTGTTACATTTCCGAGATTTTTATCAGAAAACAGGGAGCTCCAGGATAAGATCATGTCTGGCTCCAACATCGTTACAGTCTCAAGGGATGGGGTAAATTCATCAAGATAATTTGTTTTTGAAAATGCATCTTTAAGTTCATCCGGAACTTCATTGTCAAGACCTGCTGTAGCTACCAGGCGGTCTTCCAGACCAAGTGCAAGCATGGTTTCAATGCTTCCCTGATATACAGCAAGAACTTTCTCCGGTGCCTTTTCATAGGTTGTTTCGATTTCATTTCCATCATAATCATAGGTTGTGATGGTCAGAGGATATTCTGTCTTTGTACCTTCTGCGTCTGCTGTTTTATCTGCATCTGCTGAATCCTGCGCGTCTGCATCTTCCTGTGTATCAGAGTCTGCATCTGCTGCCGGCTGGTTGTCCTCTTTGATTGTCTCAGAGTCTGCTCTCTCTGCTGCAAAAGCTGCCGGAGCTGCGGAGACAGCCATAGCTGCTGCCATCATAATTGCCATGATTCTTGTGGATAAATACCTGTTTTTCATTTGACTTCCTCTCTTTTCGTATATGTTATTTACCTGTTCGTGTAACCGAAAAGATGGGACTTCAGAAAAAGTAAAATAGAAGTGATAAAAATAACGGATACTTTTTACGGAAGCTCCTTCTTTACGCTGTCAGGCAGGTTTCCTGACTCACAGATCACAGAAAGTTCCCATAAAATAAAAACTGATACAACATCCATGCTTCAGCAGTTCATGAATGTTGTATCAGAAATATTTCCAGATACTCTCTGACAGCCGGATTCCGCCTTCTCACATATTTATGCAATGACATATTACAATCCCGCTTTTTTCTGTATACAGTGGCCGCAACCGTTCAGGCATTTCACCTGATTCCCTCTCACATTACCATACACAAAATCTGCATATGATAATGTTCACTTAACAGCTTATTCAATTACGCTGATACAATTTTAGCACACTGCTTTTATAATTACAACCATATTCGAGACACATCAGAATTCTTTCTTCTCCATAAGCCGGACACCAATCCCAAAAGACCCCATATATACAATTACTGTAAACAATACAACTCCAGCCAATACCATTCCCCGGTTAAGTCCATTCAGCCATGCATCGACTGCGTCTGCTGAAAGTCCCATTGTTTTTATCAGAATATAAACTACGGCAAATATAATAGCCCACATGACCATTGCAATATAACGTCCTTTTTCCGCTCCAAAATGTATTACAAGCGGGAGCGATACCGCCAGCATAAGAAGTGCCAGTGGAATGTATATCAGGCTGCCAATGATAGTCTCACTCAGACACCCCTGAAGCTCTGCCACACCTTTACAGATTACTCCCGTTATCGTTGCAATTCCCCACGCTACAGCCGTAAGCCCTGCTCCCAGCAGATATTTTTCCGCCACATACTGTTTTCTGGTAACCGGCAAGGTCATAAGAAACGCAAGACCATTATCAAACTCATCATAACTTATAGTCGTAATGGCAAAAATTGCTGTGACAATCGTAAAATATCCTGTAGCAAAACTGACACTCCCGCTTCCTGCCAGATTCAGGATGACTTCCATTACAACAACCAGGATAAAAAACTGTTTCTGCTGTTTCATCAGTTCTATATCCTTTACAAATAATCCCTTCATACCTGTTCCTCCATCATCACTACCAGATCATCAATCTTTCCATTCTCAATTACAACATCCGGGTAATTTTCCATATAAAATTGTTTCTGGTTTGTCAGACACCTGTATCCATAAGCTTCTTTCCGGATCTTAATAAGGTATTGCTGATCCAGTTTTTCATACTCTTCTTCTGAAACTTTAAGAACTGCATAATCTGACAGCAGTACATCTGTATCCTCATGAAGAATAATTTTTCCGGCATGGATCATATAAAAATCGTCACAAAGACTCTCCAGATCTGATGAAATATGCGAACTGATCAGAATAGAACTGCTTTCATTTTCTTCCATATATTCTCTCAGCATGTTCAGCACCTCATCCCTGGCAATCACATCCAGACCAACTGTGGGCTCATCCAGAATCAGCAGTTCTGCCTTATGACTTAATGCTGCCAGTACTTTAAACTTTGCTTTCATGCCAGTGGAAAATTCTTTGATTTTCTTGTCTGTGGGCAGATTGAATCTTCTGCACTGCTGCAGGAATTTCTCTCTGTCAAAATCCGGATATATGCTTTTCATAATATTGGCCACGCCCGCTGCTGTCAGATACATACTGAAACCTGAATCTGCAAAAACAACTCCCAGTTTCTGCTTATCCTCCGGCCTAAGCTCTTCTGCCTTTTTCCCAAAGACCTCTATCTCTCCGCCATCCGGATGAATCAAGCCGAGCAGAGCTTTAAATGTGGTGGATTTCCCGGAACCATTTCTTCCAATAAGTCCTGTAATCATCCCAGGCTGTACTTCCATAGAACAGTCCAGCGAAAAACCTCTGTAATGTTTCTGCAAATGACTGATTTTCAACATGTCTTAGTCCTCCATGATCATTTCAAAAAGATTTCTGATTTCCTCATCGTTCAGTCCACATCTTCTGCCCTTCATGATTGCCTGCTCCAGATCATGTTCTACTTCTTTGAGCTGTTCTTCCCTCATCAGGTTTTTATTTGTGGCTGCAACGTAGGTTCCTTTTCCATGAACAGTGACGGTAAATCCCTCTTCTTCCAGATTGTCGTAGGCTTTCTTCACAGTCAGGGCACTGATCTTCAGTTCCTTTGACAGACTGCGTACTGAAGGTAATACAGTGTCAGGCTGTAACTCTCCTCTGATAATCGCAGACTTAATCTGGTCTATGATCTGTTCATAAATAGGTACCATGGATGAATTATTGATTATTATATGCATATGTTTCTCCTCCATCTGTAAACAGTATATAACAGTACATAACTGTTGTCAACTGTTTTATACTGTTATACATGATATTTATTTGCTTATAATCAAAAATGGATATTCAACCTTATTTCCGGCAATCTTTCACAATCGCCTTCTCATAAAATTGAATATCCATATAACCTTAATCTAACTCTGTTTTTTCGAATTAACTTTTAGTGGAAGTCTTATGGTTACAACTGTGCCTTCTTCCAGCTGTGAGCTTATGGTAACCCCATATTTCTCTCCATAAATCATACGAATCCTTTTATTTGTATTTCTGACGCCTATACTCTTTCGCTCTTTATTCAGAACCTCTTTCAAATCTTCCTCACAGATTCCACATCCATTATCCTCTACATAAAAAAGAATATCATTTTCTTCTTCCTCTGCTGAAATCCAGATCTTCCCGGAATCCTGATAATTTTTAAATCCATGCACAATGGCATTCTCTACAAACGGCTGCAGAAATAACTTTGGAACTTCCAGACTTCTTAAATACTCCGGTATATCCATACTCACTTCAAATTGATCCTGATATCTTTTCTGCATAATTCCAATATACCGTTTAAGCCAGTCCAGATCCTCCCACAGCGGAACCAGAACATCACCATTCTGGCTGGTATACTGAAGCATTCTCGACAGATCCAAAAGCATTTTGCTGGCATTTTCCTGTTCTCCTTTAAGGCATACCCAGTTAATGATATTCAGCGAATTATAGAGAAAATGGGGATTCATCTGTATATTTAACGACATGATCTCCGTGTCTCGTTTCTGGATCATCATCTCATATTTCTCATGAACCAACATCTGCAGGTTCTGATTCATTTCATTCAGTTTTTTATAAAAAAACGCAAACTCATCCCTGTTGTCATATACAATTCTTGCAGTAAAATTACCCTCTCCTGTTTTCTCTATCATGTGCAGCGGTTTATAAACTTTTTTCCCAATCTTTCTGGAAATAAGAACAGCCGTAGTAACAGATAAAATAATTTCTATAGTTACCAGAATCAATATTGCCCTGGTAAGATCTGTAGCAATATTCTTGCTGAAAACATTAACTGGAATCATGGCAAGTGTATACCATCCCGTCACCATACTTTTGGAATAGGTTACGATATATTCCTGATTATTTGCACCGTAGTATTTTACAGTTCCTTTATTCTCCGTAATTCCCATATCAGCTGCAGTTACATTTCGAAACAGCTTTGATTCATTCTCACCGTAAGGACCAACAACACTGCCATCTTCACTCATGATATAATAAAGAATCTGAGAATTTGCCTTTGTATACTTTTTCAGCATATTATTCAGATTATCCTCTGTAAAATTAACCACCAGATACATTTGATCAGTCTTATTTTCCAGATGTTCAATATGTCCTGATTCTACCCTGCTTAACTGCAGCTTTCTGACAGCCGTAAATACATGCTCATATTCCAGAAAATCTCTCGGCATATCTTCAATTGAAAACATGTCCATATAATTATATGCCGGAATCCACACAAGTTTTCCATTTGCCTCATCTGCTGCTTTCTGTATTTTAGAACCCATAAAGCTATAATTTGGATAATAGTTCTTTTCCTTTTCGCCAAACTGATAATACGGAGTCACAATATGCGTAGAATAAACCGTGTTATTCCACGGCAGATAGTCCAATAAAATTTTTGAAATTTCCTGACTGGCACTTTCAAGCTGCATACTGTCAGACGTATCCAGATTCTGAAATATTTTATAAATTCTCGTATCTACATTTATTTTTAATGAAAATTCCTCAATATAATCCAACTTTTCATCCAGAATATCACTGACATTCTCAGCATTTTGCCACATTTGTTTTTCTGACTGCCTGATCAGTTCCTGTTTTGACAAATGGAAGATAAATAAACCCAAAAGCACAACAGGAATAATGGAAATACAAATAAATGAACTAATCAGCAGAGTTTTAAATTTTGTATATTTTAATTTTTCCATCATCACCCAACTCTTTTGCGAAATTCTTCAGGTGTCATATTATGACGTTTCTTAAATGCCCTGTTAAAATAATTGGGATCCTTATACCCTACTTCCAATGCAATCTTCCTTACCTTATCAGAAGATGTTTTCAAAAGATTCTCTGCTTTCTCCATACGAATATCTGACAGGTATTCAGAAAAGGAAATTCCGAATCTCTGCTTAAATAAAGTACTGAAATACGAAGCATTAAAATGATACAATGCAGCAATCTGCTCCAGGCTGATCTCGTCCTGGTAATGTTCCTCTATATACCGCCTGCTTTCATCCAAAGGATCTGTCTCCTGTGAATCTGCTATTTCCCGGAAAGCGATTATATTTTTTATTAATTCCGCTGACCTTTTTTTCAATTCAGAATACCACTGACTTTCGATCAGACGATTATCCAATGCATTTAATTCTGACAAGTGTTCAGCTTTCAGATAGGGCTCCATATAACGTAAGATTCTGAAAAAAAAGAATACGATTTTTCTTTTAAAAATATCCGGCTGAACACTTTTATGCTCTGACAGAACCTCTGTTATTTTTTCAAAAATTGCTTCGCTTTTTTCCAGATTTCCTTCTTTTATAGAATTCAGAATTGCTTCACTGCCTACAGAATCCTCCTGCTTTTCATCAGACAGATATTTCTCTGCCTGCAAATATCTTTCTTCTTCATAAAAAGAATACTTCATCGCGGCCATAGCCTCTTCATATGCCTTGTTTCCGCAGCTTTCCATATCCGAATACAGAGAGCTGACTGCAAAATAAATTCTGTTTTTCTCAAGTACCAGGATATTTTGAATAAACTCCTCTATCTGAGTGATCTGTTCCTGTTTAATTCTTGATCCTGACAAGGCCAACACAGCCAGCAGATTTTCTGTTCCGTTGACCTGAAATGTAATTGACGATGTATCTATCAGATGTTTTTTTATAAAATACCCTATCTCCCGTTTCATCTCTTCATTAAGAATCAGATGCTGCTTATTGATCCGGATCAACATCAGATAGCCTTCCTGTCTCAGAGGAAACATCTCACTTAAGGGCTCCCATACCTTACGTCGTGTATGGTGGATATACTGATTCAGAAGCCACTCCATATATCCATATGCAGATTCCTTCAATCGTCGTTCCATCTGATCTACTTTTTGTTTTTGAACCTGATCCTGATTTTTTGATTTCTTTATTTTCTTAATGGCACGCTTTAACTCTTCTGCATCTACAGGCTTTAGCAGATAATCACTTGCATGAAACTGTAACGCCTCTCTTGCATAGGAAAAATCTGCATATCCGCTTACAATCACAAATGCAGTTTCTGGATAATCTGTTTTTACTTTTTTTTGCAGCTGTAAGCCGTCCATTTCTGCCATACGTATATCGCTGATCACAATCTCACAGGAAATATTATTCATGATCTCCATTGCCTCCTGACCATTTGATGCTTCCCACAGCATATCGTCCGGGCATATTTTTTCAAGAAGCATAATAAGTCCTTCTCTGTGAATTCGCTCATCATCTACTACTAATATATTGTACATTTTATCTCCTGTTCTGTCTGATATATACGTTTTGATTATAGCACAACAGGTGTGCATGAACAATTGCACACCTGTCTTTACAAATTCTATTTTTTTGTTCCGTGATACATCTTATCCAATGCATCGGCATAGTCTTCCTTGGAAAGAATCAGTACCGGTATTTCTGAAACCTTACACTGTTTTCCATCCGTCTCAAGACTTGCACTGATCACTCCTGCTGCCTGTGTTTTCTGTCCCTCCACATACAGGGTTACCTGTTTCATTTTATGCTGTGTATCCTGAGGGAAAGGATGCTCTGACAGCATCACGCTCTTCTCGCCTCCTGCCAGTTCATCTGGCAAACTGATGTAAAAACCAGCTACCTTATGGGTATTCTGTGGTACTTCTCCCACCATGCATACTGCCTTATTGTCTGAAAATACAGGTTGATAATCCCAGTGATAGAATTGTTTATACTGTACTTTCCATCCATCAGGAACTTCTATCTTCACTTCTGCATTTTTCCATTCTGTGTCTGTTGACTGGCTGATCAGATAACGGAATAAAAAGATTCCACAGTCTGAATTATAAAGTTTAGGCATGATAATTCCATATGGACTAAACAAAATTCCATCCTCTGTCATTGTGCTGCACTCAGCTCCTGCAATATCCGTTTCCTGCACAGCCATTGTCTCTGTAACAAACTCTTTCTCAACAAGAGCTCCTGCCAATACTAATTCCTCTACTTTTCTACATTCTCCCTGTGCACCTGCACCGTACTTACGTACTTCAAAAATAACCTTTATTGCTTCCTCATTATAGTTTTTAATATTAATAACAGTTTTTCCTTTTTCTTCTCTATATTCAATATCAAAAACATAAGCTCCAAGATGTGTTTTCTGAAGTTTATAACCGGAAAGCAATCCCTGTGGCTTGATGACCAGCGTTTTCTGTGTTCCATCCATCCTGAGGCCAAACCACTGCTCAACACTCTGCTGAATCCATGCACCCTGTCCCTGGCTGCATCTAGTCAGGCATCTTTTCTTATTTGTTGCTCTTGGCCACCAGAAAAGTGAGCCTGTTTCATCCAGACGTTCGTAAAGGAGATTCAGGTTATCAAGCATTTCCTGTCTGGTAAGACTTCCGCCAAGTTTTAAAGTACAGCCTGTTGCAGATGGATTCATGCCAAAATGTAATTCACGCATTGTCTGGAATTCCGGATCATAGTTTGTGATATACATAGAACGTGCATATCTGTGAAGGTTTACATATGGCTCATAATCAAACTCATACAGTCCATACAAAGGTGCCATAACTGTAGCAGTATCCTCACCGCCATAATAATTCAGATCATCCTGGATATAGAAGCGTTCCTCATTCTCACCTAAGTTGTTTCCGCCTGTAATCTGTCTGCCGAATGGTCCGCTACCTTCCATCAGTTCTTTCATGTCTGCTTTCATCTGTTCCATAAATCTGTCCACATCTGTCGCATCCCGTTCCAGAAGTCTCAGAATTCTTCTGTAAGATTTCAACGCATAATAACACTGTACATTTGCACCGTAATCATACTTGCGGAATACAATAAGATCGCTGGCGTATCTGCTAGAAATCAGTGCTTTTTCTTTATGTTTATGCTTCATCATTCCATCGTAGATCTCATCAATAGCAGCAACCAGTTCCGGATGATCTCTGAAGAATTTCTCATCTCCTGTCAGCTCCAGATATTTTCCTGCTATTACAAGCAGAGAAATATAGTAAAACATACTATGATCCGAATACAGGCTATAACGTGGCCGGTTTCTTTCTGCCAGATAAAACATTGCACTTTTTCCTACCTCAGGTACTGCATACATAACACTTACCACATCAGGAGTAATATCAATTCCCCAGAGCCTCGAAAGACTATGGGACGGTGCCCCCTGCCAGTTGGTCAGAAGACTTCCATCTTCTCTGAAAGAAAGGCAGTTAAAATTATCAAGAATAAACCGTACCTGCATATCACGGTATTTCTCACCAGCCTCCTGGTTTTCCCGAATATCTGTAGTGATTTTTCCAAATCTTTCTTTCCAGAAATCATCAGTAACATTCAACCATTCCAGCGGTGTATGTTGATACAGTGTTCCAAGGGCAGAATAAATCTCTTCTCTCTTTGGAGTAAGAGCAATTACTGTTGTAAATGTTCTGCTTTCATTTGCTTTTAATTCAAATGGTACATAAATTCTAGGATTATCTCCCTGGCCTTCACATACGGAATCCAGAAGCTGAATTGCTGCACAGGCTTCCGGGTGCCATAATACCAGCAATTTCTGATCCCATTCTGATTTATATGGTGTTACTGTATAATCATCGAAATATTTCCCATAATGCTCAAACTGATTTACAAACTTCTGGTCAAATGACAGACGAAGTTTTCCTTTCATTTTGCATCCGGAAATATTTTTTACTTCTATACAGTAGAATGCTCCTGCAGGTCCAGGAACCGGATGGATTGATGATGCCGGAACTGCTTCTTTCTCCAGAATCGGCGCAAAAGAGAATATTCTGGTTTCCAGTTCCGGATGCTCTGTAGCAGTAACCGGAAGAAAATCATCATAATAAGTTGTCCATGACTGCTTATTTGCACCTGAGATCATCAGACCATTGTCCAGCTCCAGATCATATTTCATTTTTCCAAGAAGTAATGCTGTATCATTCTGATAATACTGACCTATGTATCCTTTAAACTGTCCTCCCAGATCTGTTCCTCCGGATGGTACTGCATAAATTTTATCATGAGGAGTGCACAAAAAGTGCAGTCTGCCCATGGTATCCTGGCCCAAAAGTGTTCTTCCATTTGACTGTGTAAATAGCTGTCTCTCACTTAATGACCAGTCTGTGCGCTCCGAAGTTTCATCATACTGTGCTCTGAAATAAGAAGACTTATATGCCTTTTTCCAGAAATTTTCCCATGTATTATAAATCACATTTCCTCTTAAATGCATTGTTTTTCCTCCTATTCTTAGCCTTTCACACCAGACATTGTTACACCCTCAACAAGATACTTCTGACCAATGGCAAATACAATCACAACAGGTGCAAGCACCAGGCAGGCTGCTGCCATCATTAAATTCCATTCACCTCTGTAAGAACCAGTAAACAACTGAAGTCCCAGTGCAACTGTATATTTTTTCTCAGAATTTAAATATACAAGCGGACTCAGGAAATCGTTCCAGGAATTTAAAAACGCAAACATACCTACAACAGCCAGGGCCGGTTTTGTAATTGGCAGGATAATTTTTGTAAAAATCTGAATATGGGAAGCACCGTCCAGATATGCTGCCTCATCAAAATCCTTCGGGATTCCCAGATAAAACTGACGAAGCAGGAATATGTAAAATGCACCGCCTCCAAACCATGCCGGAACAATCAGTGGAATAAAGCTGTCTGTTATTCCAATAGTTCTCCACATCAGAAATGTAGGAATCAAAGTAACCGCAACTGGAAGCATCATACTGCTGATAATGCAGGCAAATACCACATTTCTGCCTCTCCATTTAATTCTTGCCAATCCATATGCACAGATGGAACTGGTAAGCATTGTTCCCACTACACATCCTCCGGTTACAATAAATGAATTCAGGAAATATTTTCCAAAGGGAAGTGTATCAAAAACTTCCTGATAGTTTTCCCACATAAATTTAGAAGGAATCCAGCGAGGCGGCATCATAAACACTTCCACTGTGTTCATCAGTGAACTTCTGATCATCCAGTACAAAGGAACCAGACAAAACAAAACACCTAAAATCAGCGCAAAGTATATTAGAATTTTTGAAATAATTTTCTTTGTATTCTTCATATTCATTCTCCTCCATAATAAACCCAACGGTTGGAAAACTTAAATATGACTGCAGTCAGTACCATAATGATCAGGAACAATACCCAGGCAACTGCACAGGCATTTCCCATTCTTCCAAACTCAAATGCTTCTCTGTACAGATAGTATACATAGAACAAACTGGAATTGTTTGGTCCACCCTGTGTCATAACATAAGACTGGGTAAATATCTGGAATCCATTGATGATTCCCATTACCACATTATAAAAAATTGTAGGAGTCATCATAGGAATCGTAACATGAAGCAGCTTTGCCCAGAATCCGCCTCCATCAATCTCAACTGCTTCCAGAAGCTGTCTTGGTACATCCTGCATTCCGGCAAGGAAAATTACCATTGTTGATCCGGTAGTCCACAGATTAATAAAAACCAGTGTGGGAATAACTGAACTTTCACCTGAAAGCCATGTACTTACCGGTAAATGCATTGCCTTTAAAATATTGTTTGCCAATCCCATGTCCGGATTGAAAATCCACATCCAAATCGCTGCCATTGCTACGATCGGAACTACAGTCGGAAGATAAAAGATTGTTCTGAAAAATCCTTTTCCTTTTACATTTGTATTTAACAGCATTGCTATAAAAAAAGAAAATATGATAGCTGTCGGTACAGAAAGCGCAACATAAATTACTGTTACAAGTAATGATTTATAAAAATACGGATCACTTCCACTGAACAGATTTTTATAGTTGCTGATTCCTATAAACTGTCCGCCTGTTGTAAAATTAAAATTTGTAAAACTCAATCCCAGACTGACTGCCATCGGAAGCAATGCAAAAATCAAAAATCCCAGAATACAGGGAAGACTGAATAAAATTCCCCAACGATTTTCTCTTTTCTCGCGATTTGTCATTTTATACTTTATTTTCGTCTGCATATTTATTCCTTTCTGGCATTATAGCTATTTCAATCAGGAAAGGCTGCCAAAAGCAGCCTTTCACTTGAATACTTTAAGAACGTTCTCCTGAATAGGTTCCTTCTACCAAAGAATCCGTCTGGCTTTTTACTTCTGTCATTGCTTCTTCTGCCGTTTTCTTTCCAGACCACACCTGTTCCAGTGCAGAGCCCACTAATGTATTAATCTCATTAAAATTCTTTACGTTAATTTCGGTTGCCACTACTGCATGATCATAAGTTGCCTTTACAATAGCGTCCTGAAAGCCCTCTGGTCTTGCAGGCAATTCTTCAGATGCCCAGAAATCAATCTTATCCGGATCAGTATAATATTCTGTCTGTACAGGCATCCATAAAGTTCTGTATAATTCTGTGATTCTTTCTGAACTTTCTGGATTTGTAAGCCACAGATAAAGTTTTTCGGAAGCCTCCAGATGCTTTGTACTCTTGAATATAATCAAAGAACCACCATCAAAGAAAGTAGTATAGTTTTCATCAATTGGGAGAACACCTACGCCCCAGTTGCATCCTGAATTCATAAGATCCAGATGGTTCCAGCTTCCGTCAATGTACATTGCTGTCTGTTTTGCAGCCAGTGCTGTTGCTGCACTTGGCATTGCATTCTTCTGTACTGCTGTAGGAGATACATGGTACACATTGATCAGATCTGCAAAATTCTGTAAAATCTGAGCTGACTTCTCATCATTTAATCCAAGTCCGTCCATACTCTCATCTAAGTAACCGCCGCCTGCTGATAGAATAAACGGCATATATACATTCCAGTCTGTTCCAAACATTACACCGTACTGTTTAATATTATTTGCATCAAAATCCGGATCAGCTGCATTTCTTCCTTCTGTATCCAGCGTCAGTTTTTGTGCCATCTCTACAAATTCATCCCATGACCAGGCTTCCTCTACCTTAGTCGGCGGCAGATCTACCCCTGCCTCTTCGAAGCAGTCTACATTGTACATCAGATTTGTTGTAACATTGGCCTGAACAGGTCCTGCTGATTCTGTAGGACTCCAGTTCCACCAACAGGTAGACAGATAATCATCTTTACTAAGTCCCATATCATCCAGAAGATCATAGAAATTATAAATCAGGCCATCCTCACCCATCTGACATTTCCATGAAGCTGAATAACTTACATCCGGTGCTTCGCCGGCTGCAATCATAGCATTCAATTTTGTCAGGAAATCCTCAGATGGAATATGCATCAGATCCACTTCAATATTGGGGTTTGCTTCCATGAATTTATCTACAGATTCCTCAATAGCCTTTTTTTCGTCTCCGCTTCCCCAGTAAGTGAATTTTATAGTTTCTTTCTCGTCACTACCCTTGTTTTCTGCCTTCGCAGTTGTGGTAAATAAAGCAGTACAGGTCATTAATGCCGCCAGACCTAAAGCCATTCCTCTTCTCTTCATAAAATTTCCTCCTGTTTTTTATCAGCGCGCTTGTTTTTGATGGTTTTATTATATAGCCTTTAATAGCATTTTCTCTATGGGACTTTTTTCGGATTATAGCATTTAGATTAGGAAAACACATTGATATATTTGCTGTTTACAGCAATAGAACAAAAGTATTATTTTGCGAAAAAAAAACAGCAACTGATAAATCAGTACTGTTTTAATTGGTTTATGTACCAGTTTTATACAATTTTTATTCCTGTCTGTTTTTACTGACTTCGTTGTATCTGACAGCTTTACTGATAACTTGCTGCTGTTCATAATTCCTCACCCAAAGTCAATTGCAATCAGATGGAAATCTATCACCGGATTCGCTACCTGCTGATAGACTAAACATTACTCTGCCAAATACGCCTTCAGTTTCTCCATATCAGCTTTCATCACTCTCCGTCCCACCTCATAAATCTCCTTTAAATGGGCGGGATCACGCTCAACCGGTTTTGCACTGATGTCTCTGTCCGGGCGGATAACATGGATCCTGCCCTCTTTTTCCAGATATGCGATTTTATCCAGCATACGATTATACTGAATATGACGTTCATCCAGAAGCTTTACAAGCTCCGGATACTCCCTGAACTTCAGTCTGAGCAGTGGCATCAGCTTATTATGTTCTTTTCTGTATCCCGGATGACGGGTACAGACTACCACATTTTTCTCATACCCCTGTGAAAGCATCCAGTTTACAGGTATCGGATCTGAGATGCCTCCGTCCAGATACATTCTTCCATTCAGCTTTACCGGTCTGGCGGCCAGTGGCAGGGAAGCTGATGCGCGCATCCATTCCACATCCAGCCTGTCTCCCATTCTGCATTCCTGATAGCAGGGTTTTCCTGTTTCAATATCTGTACATACAACCGTAAACTTCATGGGTGATCTGGCAAATGTCTCTGTGTCAAAAACATCCAGCTTCCAGGGCACCTCCCCATATGCAAAATCTTTGCTGTAAAGATCGCCGGTAGTGATCCAGCTTTTCAATCCCATATATCGTTTATCCTTGCAGAATCTGGTATTATAACGAAGGGTTCGTCCAATCTGGCGGGACTTATAATTACATCCAAAAATTGCACCGGCGGAAACGCCAACTGTAGAATATGCATAAATCCCCTGCTCCATCAGCTCATCCAGAACTCCGGCTGTATACAGTCCCCGCATACCTCCACCTTCCAGAACCATTCCGAGGCCTTTCTTTTTGTTGTCTTCCATAGCTATTCTCACTTTTCACTTTCTTTCACATATTCATTTCGGATTGCAAATCCATGATCCATAGGGCCACTTCCCTTTCCCAGGTCAAGCATTGCCGCCAGTGCTCCTGAAATATACTGTTTAGAACGTTTTACAGCAGTCTGCAGGTCATATCCCTTTGCAAGATTGGAAGCAATGGCACTGCTCAACGTACAGCCTGTTCCATGTGTGTTTGGATTATCGATACGCTTTCCTTCAAACCAGCAATATTTTCCATCATAGTAAAGCAGATCATTTGCATCATTAATGCTGTGTCCGCCTTTGCAAAGTACTGCACAATGGTATGTCTCAGAAATCTTTCCGGCAGCCTCTATCATTTCCTCTGCATTGGTCACTGACATTTCAACCAGAACCTCTGCCTCCGGAATATTCGGAGTAAACACATCAGCCAGTGGAAACAGTTCCTGCTTCAATATCTCCACTGCATCATCACTGATCAGCTTGGCACCGCTTGTTGCAACCATAACAGGATCCACAACAATGTTTTCCGCTTTATATTGTTTCAGTTTCTCTGCTATTACATGAATCAGATCTTTATCTGATACCATTCCGATTTTTACCGCATCCGGATAAATATCCTGAAAAACAGAATCCAATTCCTGCCCCAGAAATTCCGGTGTTACATTTAATATTGCCTGTACACCGGTTGTATTCTGTGCAGTTAATGCGGTAATGGCACTCATTGCATATACACCATTTGTGATCATTGTCTTAATATCTGCCTGGATTCCGGCGCCTCCGCTGGAATCACTTCCTGCGATCGTCAGTGCAGTTCTCATAATTGTCTTCCTCTCATTTCTGCTATCATACAATCTTATCTACTGCCTCTTTCAGTTCTTCTGCTGCTTCTTTAATGTTATTTTGAGCATAAATGGCACTGATCACTGCCACACCGCAAATCCCTGTTCCCTTTAGCTGAGATATATTTTCTGCTGTGATCCCCCCGATTGCCACCACAGGGATAGATACCACTTCACAGATTGCCTTCAGCGTTTCATGGGGAAGTTCTGCCGCATCTGCTTTTGAACCGGTTGCAAATACTGCACCCACCCCCAGATAATCTGCACCACGCTCCTGTGCAAGCAATGCCTGCTCTACCGTTCGTGCCGAAACTCCCAGGATTTTATCCGGTCCAAGTTTCTCACGCACAGCACCTGCTTCCATATCACTCTGCCCTACATGAACACCATCTGCATTCATCTTCAAAGCAATTTCCACATTGTCATTTATGATCAGAGGTACCTTATAATCTCTGCATAATTCCTGAAGTTCAGCTGCTTCCTGCAGGAAAGTTTCATCATCTGAATTTTTATCTCTGAGCTGCAGAAAGGTTACGCCTCCATCCAGACTCTCCTTTACCACTTCCTTAAGGTTCCGCCCATTAAGCCAGTGACGGTCCGTTATTGCGTATAAGCGCATTTTCTCTTTATCGAATTTCATGTTTCACTCCTCTTTTCTACTCTTATCTATAGCAATTTACCCCAAAAGTTCTGCTGCAATTTTCTCCAGCTCATCTCTGATCTTAATGTGCTGCGGACATACTTCTTCGCACTTACCACATTTCACACATTCATTGGCAGATTTCCTGCCATGTTTGCCTGCCAGCCATTCTTCCTGGTGAACTGTGCAGTTGCTTCTTCTCTTGTCTTGCAGTTGATCCATGCTGCATTCTTTGTAAAAAGAGTCATATATTTTTTACATACTGATAATTCCCAAAACGTTTGCAATAGAACTCAGCAAAATAATAATCAGACAAATCGTTGCAAAGTATTTGATAAATACTCTGTACAGTTTCTTTCTGCGGAATGGAGAAGACTGTTCAATTTCTTTTACCATTCCATCAATACCAACAACACGAAGAATCAGAATACAGGTTGCAAGTGCTGCCAGCGGCATCATTACTGAGTTTGTTATAAAATCGAAGAAGTCAAGGAAGTTCATTCCAAAGATACGAATGAAATCCAGAAGTCCATATCCCATGGAAGATGCGGTTCCAAGTACAATCATGATCACGACCATCAGACCGCAGCATTTCTTACGGCTCCAATGAAGTTCGTCCATGAATGTGGAAACACTGGTTTCCATCAGGGAAACTGCACTTGTCAGGGCTGCAAGTAATACAAGTATGAAGAATACGATTCCTGTTGCAGTACCAAATCCCATACTTGCAAATACTTTTGGCAATGTGATAAACATCAGAGATGGTCCTGCCTGAAGTGTTTCAGGATTTCCACCGGAGAATGAAAATACCGCCGGGATGATCATCAGACCTGCAAGGATTGCGATACCTGTATCGAAAACCTCAACCTGTGTGGTAGATCTCTCGATATCCATATCTTTACGGACATAGGAACCGTAAGTATACAGGATTCCCATTGCAATGGACAAAGAATAAAACATCTGTCCCATCGCTGCTACTACTGTCATCCAGGAGAAATTTTTCACATTCGGAATCAGGAAATATTTCACACCTTCAACAGCGCCCGGACGTGTGACAGAATAGATTGTAACTACGACTGCCAGAACTACCAGAACCGGCATCATGATCTTTGACATTCTCTCTACACCGTTCTGTACACCACCGAGAATGATGATGAATACAAGCGCCGCAAATACCAGAAACCAGAGTTCCACCTGCCAGGAATCGGAAATAAAGTTTCCAAAATATCCGTCTTCCGCTACTGCCTGGACATTTCCTTTGAAATATTCCACAAGATACTTAATTACCCATCCGCCAATCGTACTGTAGTAAGGAACGATCAGCATTGGAATCACTGCATTTAACCATCCGCCGATTTTGAAGGATTTCGTTTTTCCAAAATGCTCAAATGCACCTACCGGACTCTTTCTGGTCATTCGTCCAAGAGCTGTTTCTGACATGATCAGTACATAACCAAATGACGCTGTCAGAAGAATATAGATCAGCAGGAAAATTCCGCCTCCATATTTCGCTGCAAGATATGGAAATCTCCAGATATTTCCCAGTCCTACTGCAGAACCTGCAACTGCCAGCACATAACCAATCCTTCCGGAAAAGCTTCCTCTGTTATGGTTATGTGCAGAATTGTTTTCTTTTTTCATTATACACCTCACCTCGTTACAAAAACCTCCCATAGGATTTCTCCCATGGGAGGTCTGCTAGTTTTTTACTGATTCTATAGTATCAAAAAGATGCGGGAATGTCAAAGACTAATAATAATTACAGACTTAATTGTAACATAGTTACTGTTCACACACCACTATCCCAGTATATATTTCAAGTATAGTCTTTCTGTACACATTGTTCTATGATATAATAGTTGAGCTACCACCCCTAGACAGGTGCAGAAAGGGGGGGTGTTGTAAATGGATATGATCTTATCATTTATGCTTTCTGTCTTGGCAAGTGTAATCGCCTACTACATTTGCAAATGGTTGGATAGAAAATAGCAGCTGGTAGCCAGCCTGGGGGAATAAGCCACCCTGCCCAAACGGAATAAAAAAGCCTCAGAGGTCGCAACTCTGGGGCTTTTGCTGTGTTATAAATGAATTTAACCTTATCATTTTGCCTACTGGCATTATATCATATGCATTTTTTGTTTGCAATATACTCAATATACTTTTTCGAATCAAGTCAAACTTTTGGTTACTGTTCACTTCGTTCACAGTAACGTATTGGACGGTCTTTGGATCAACACCAGCATAGAGAAGATTGGTAATGTAAGTGTGCCGCAGGGTTCCCCCCAAGTCTTTGGCGGGCCGTGAGGAAGTATCTTTAAGCCCCCATGCAGTCATCGCGCCGAATCTGCCACAATCCGTT
>NZ_CAXSTD010000023.1:0-35913 GCF_964240315.1 Blautia sp. Marseille-P2398 | reverse complement strand
GTATCTCCGAAAATAGAATTTAATCCCGCATAAAATCAAGGTGTGTTAGAATGTAGAATTTACTTTTTCATTCAAGCGATCAGATCCGTATCTATTCCGGTGCGAAATTTGAGCTTGCAAAGGAAGCTCCTGCAGGAACTATCTGTGCAGTGACCGGCCTTTCCCAGACACATCCGGGACAGGGATTTGGGATTGAACGGGAATCTGAGATGCCGGTTCTGGAACCTGTATTAAATTACAGAATTCTGCTTCCTGAGGACTGTGATGTTCACCAGATGCTTAAGAAACTCAAAGAGTTGGAAGAGGAGGAACCGGAACTTCACATTGTATGGAACGAACAGCTTGGAGAAATCCATGCCATGCTGATGGGTGAGGTTCAGATTGAGATATTAAAGCATCTGATCTGGGAGCGTTTCCACGTAGCAGTAGAGTTTGGCACAGGAAATATCGTATATAAAGAAACAATCGCAGAGCCGGTAGAAGGTGTAGGCCATTTTGAACCGCTGCGTCATTATGCAGAAGTACACTTGCTTCTGGAACCCGGAGAACCGGGAAGCGGTCTGCAGTTTTTTACTGCATGCAGTGAGGATGTGCTGGACCGTAACTGGCAGCGTCTGATTCTGACTCATCTGGAAGAACGGGAGCACCCGGGAGTACTGACCGGTTCTCCGATTACGGATATGCAGATTACACTGATCACAGGGCGAGCTCATCTGAAACATACAGAGGGCGGCGATTTCCGGCAGGCGACGTACAGGGCTGTGCGTCAGGGATTAAAGAAAGCAAAGAGTGTCCTGCTTGAGCCATATTATGAGTTCAGACTTGAGATTCCGGGGGATATGATAGGGCGTGCTATGACTGACATTCAGAAAATGAATGGAACCTTCCAGCAGCCGGAAACGGATGAGGATGATATGATGGTATTGAAGGGGAGTGCACCTGTATCAATGATGCGAGATTATCAGACACAGGTAACCTCCTATACAAAGGGACGGGGCAGATTATTCTGTTCATTGAAGGGCTATGCCCCATGTCAGAATCAGGATGAAATTGTAGAGGAGATTGGATATGATTCCGAACGTGACCTGGACAATCCCACGGGTTCTGTATTCTGTGCTCATGGAGCTGGATTTGTGGTGTCATGGTATGAAGTAGAGGATTATATGCACTTAGAAGGGATTGACGAGTCTGAACTGGGGAATGCCATACCGGATAGTGAAGAAAGTATAGTAGGAAACAGGAACAGTAACAATCAGACAGATTCAGGTTATCGTCCACCCAGGAATGCCGGCGTAGGAAGCTATGAGGATGAAGAAGAGCTGAAAGCAATTTTTGAGCGCACATTCGGACCGGTCAAGCGTTACAAAGAACCACAGTTTAAGAGAACATTTTCTGCAAAATCTGACAGCGGCAGCTATTACCGCAACAGTTCTTCTGCTAAGAAGAAAGAAAAAGAATATCTCCTTGTAGATGGCTATAACATCATCTATGCCTGGGAAGATTTAAAAGAGCTGGCAGATGCAAACCTCCATGCAGCTCAGACAAAACTGATGGATATTCTGAGCAACTATCAGGGCTTTAAGAAATGTACGTTAATTCTTGTATTTGATGCTTACAAGATAGAGGGCCATGCAGAGGAAGTGATCACCTATCATAACATTCATGTAGTTTACACCAAAGAAGCTGAGACAGCGGATCAGTACATTGAGAAAACGGTTCATAAGATTGGCCGGGAAAATCAGGTAACGGTAGCAACATCCGATGGACTGGAGCAGATCATCATCATGGGACAGGGTGCCCACCGTATGTCTGCCAGAGGTCTTCGGGACGAAATAAAAGCTACAGAAAATCAGATCCGCCAGCAATGGCATGAGAAACGTCAGAGCAGTAAAAATTATCTGATCGACAATATTTCTGATGAAATGGCACAATATATGAAAGAGAAACGACTTGGAAAACAGTAAAAGGGAGATGCAGTCATGAAAGAAAAGCTTACACAGAAGGATGTTGAGAAAATCCAGCAGGAGATCGACCACCGCAAGCTGGTTGTGCGAAAAGAAGCAATCGAAGCTGTAAAAGAAGCAAGAGCCCAGGGGGATCTGAGTGAGAACTTTGAGTATTATGCGGCCAAGAAGCACAAAAACCAGAATGAAAGCCGCATCCGCTACCTTGAGAATATGCTGAAAACAGCAACCATTGTTTCTGATGATTCCAAAGACGATGAAGTTGGAATGGATGATATTGTAGAGGTATATTTCGAGGAAGACGATGAGATTGAGAAATACAAACTGGTTACTTCCATAAGAGGAAACTCCATGGAAAACCGCATCAGCATTGAATCTCCCATTGGTATGGCTCTGAAAGGTCACAAGGTTGGAGACAGAGTGGAAGTAAAGGTAAATGATAACTACAGTTATTTCCTGGAAATCCGTTCTATTGATAAGACTGGTTCCGAGGATGAAGAAATCCGCGGATTCTGATAATAATACTGTCGAAATACAGGATCCGGATTGACGAAAGAACTATTGTAAGAGATGAACACCGGTTAGTGTCATATCTCCTGCAATGGTTCTTTTTATTTTTATATCAAAAATACGGATGGATTTATGGGAACCTTACACAGAATGAATATGATGACTGGAAATTTTACATGAATTTAACATTCTCATGGGGATGATTTTACAAAGCATGGTTATGATGAGAAGCAAGTTAAATAACCATATACTTATGAAAAGGGAAAAGGAGAATAATCATGAATTTATTCAGTATATTAACATTGATCGGAGGCCTTGCATTATTTTTGTATGGTATGAATGCAATGGGAGATGGCCTTGCGAAGGTTTCCGGCGGAAAGCTGGAGAAGATTCTTGAAAATCTTACTTCAAATCCGATAAAAGCAGTGCTTTTGGGAGCAGGAGTAACAGCAGTGATCCAGTCATCTTCAGCTACGACTGTTATGGTAGTAGGTTTTGTAAATTCAGGGATCATGAAATTATCACAGGCAGTAGGAGTGATCATGGGTGCCAATATCGGTACTACGATCACCTCCTGGATCTTAAGCCTGACAGGAATACAGAGTGATAATTTTATTATTCAGATGTTTAAACCAACATCATTTTCCCCTGTGCTTGCGATCATTGGTGTGATCTTCATTCTGTTTATCAATGATTCAAAGAAAAAAGATATCGGAACAATTTTTATAGGTTTTGCAATCCTGATGTACGGTATGGATATGATGAGTTCTGCTGTAAAACCTCTTGCAGAAGTGCCGGAATTTACAAATCTGTTACTTAAATTCTCAAATCCGTTGTTAGGTGTTATAGCAGGTGCCCTTCTTACTGCAGTGATCCAGTCATCTTCTGCATCCGTAGGTATTCTGCAGGCCCTGTGTCTTACAGGTGCAGTACCGTTCAGTGCAGCAATCCCGATCATTATGGGACAGAACATCGGAACCTGTATTACTGCAATCCTTTCTGCAATCGGAGCCAAGAAGAATGCAAAACGTGCAGCAGCAGTACATCTGTATTTCAACCTGATTGGTACGGTTATCTTTATGACTGTATTCTATCTTATAAATGCAGTTGTTGGATTTTCTTTCTTCCATCAGGCAGCAACACCGGCAGGAATTGCTGTTATCCACAGTGTATTTAATGTTACTGCAACGATCATTCTCCTTCCTTTTGCAAAGGGACTGGAGAAACTTGCCTGTCTTACAATCCGGGACAAAAAAGAGGACGTTGTTGTTTCAGCAGAGGACAGAGAGTTTATGATCCTGGAGCCTCGTTTCCTGGAGAAACCGGCATTTGCAGTAGAGCAGAGCCGCAATGCAGCAAGAAAAATGGCAGAAGAATCCCACAATGCACTGTTTACAGCACTGAGTCTGGTGGATAAATACAGTGAAGAAGGCGTAGAACGTGTGGAAAACATGGAATCCAAGGTTGACCGCTATGAAGATGAACTGGGAACTTATCTGGTGAAGCTGAGCCACAAAGATATCTCAGAAGCAGATAGTCACAGCCTTTCCATTATGCTTCACTGTATCGGGGATTTTGAACGTATTTCCGACCATGCTGTAAATATTATGGAATCAGCACAGGAGCTTTATGAAAAAGGACTGAAATTTTCCGAAAATGCAAAGAAAGATCTGGAAGTGCTGGGACAGGCAGTAGAAGATATCGTAAATACGGCATATGAAGTTTTTGACAAACAGGATATGAAGCTTGCGGAGAAAATTGAACCACTGGAAGAAGTGATTGATGAACTTTCCAAAGAAGTAAAACGTCGTCATGTACAGAGACTGAGAAACGGTGAATGTACAATAGAGATGGGATTTATCCTTTCGGACATTACAACCTGTCTGGAACGTGTGGCAGACCATTGTTCCAATATTGGAGTCTGTGTGACGCAGGTGAATGAAGATCTGTATGATACTCACAGTCATCTGAATATCGTCAAGAGCCATCCGGACGAAACATTTTATCATGAACTGGAAGACGCACGAATCAAATATCAGCTTTCATAAAAATAAACAGGTAGATGACAAAATTCCATTGCCGCAGGCAATTTGGAATGAATTTTGGCAACGTTATTGAGAACGAAGTGAACAGTAACGGATGATGTTATCCGCATGATCAGGAAATCCGGGCACTCTGAAGTATCTGAGAGAGATATTTCAGAGAAAATGGCCGGATTTTTGCTTTAAAGAAATGAAGCAGATGCCGGATATTTACTTGTACAGGGATAAAAAAATAAGTATACTGAAAAAAGAAATACACTTGTGACGACAAAGCAGGTGATAAATAAAGGGGAGGCAAAGCAGAATGATCTATTGTGTAGAAGATGAGCGGAATATCAGGGAGCTTCTTATTTATACACTGGAAACAACAGGATTTAAAGCCAGGGGGTTTGGCAATGGCAATGAACTGATGAAAGCGCTGAAAGAAGAGATACCGGAGCTGATCCTGCTGGATATCATGCTTCCGGGAGATGATGGCTATACCATTCTGGAACAGCTGAAAAGTATGCCATCTGTAAAGGATGTGCCGGTAATTATGGTTACTGCAAAAGAAGCGGAATTTGACAAAGTAAAAGGTCTGGAAGGCGGAGCGGATGATTACATTACCAAGCCTTTCGGTATGATGGAATTTGTTGCCAGAGTAAAAGCAGTTCTCAGACGAAGTGCCCGTCAGAATGAAGACAAGGAACTGCATTACGACGAGCTTTATCTGAATGTAGGACGTCATGAGGTGCGTTACCGGGAAGAGAAGGTCGATCTTACCCGAAAAGAATTTGAACTTCTTCAGTATCTGCTGGAGAATAAAGGACTTGTTATGACAAGAAATCAGATTCTCTGCCATGTATGGGGATATGACTTTGACGGTGAAACCAGAACTGTGGATGTCCATGTGAGAACCCTGCGCCAGAAACTTGGCGAGGCAGGAAATCTGATCGAAACGGTCCGGGGTGTAGGATACAGGATCGGCGCATAACAGATAAAACCGACGAAAACAGGAGTGGAAAAATGAAGCATAAAATATTCAGTCACACCAGTTTACTTATTATTTTATCCGTAATACTTACATTCCTGGCAGCAGGAACTGTCATGTATAACAGATATGATATTTATATGAAACAGGGTGTCAGAGATGAAGCCGCATATATTAAAACAGGTCTGGAAGAAGACGGAGACGTTTTTCTCTCAGACAGGGTCGGAGACGCCACCAGCAGCAGGATCACTCTTCTGGGAAAAGATGGTCAGGTGTTGTTTGACAGTATTGAGAATCCGGAAGAAATGGAAAATCACAGTAACAGACCGGAATTTATTGAAGCTGAGAAGCAGGGATCCGGTGAGATGGTACGCTATTCAGACACCTTATCAAAACAGACGTTTTACTATGCTGTAAAATTAAAGGATGATCAGGTTCTGCGAGTAGCCAGGACTACAGACAGTCTTCTGGTAACAATGTTAACCAGCTTTCTTCTGCTTGGCGGACTGGTATGCGTGATCCTTGTAATTGAACTTTTTCTTGTGCAGAAACAGACCAGAAAGCTGATAGAGCCTATCAACCGGATTGATCTGGAACATCCTCTGGAGCATGTATGCTACGAAGAATTAAGGCCATTGCTTTTTCGTCTGGATCAGCAGAACAGACAGATTCAGAAACAGCTGGAAGATCTTAAGAATGCAGAGAGTGCAAGAAAAGAGTTTACGGCAAATGTTTCCCATGAATTGAAAACTCCTCTTATGTCAATCTCCGGATATGCGGAGCTTATGATGAATGGAATGGTACCGCCGGACAAGATGCAGGATTTTGCCGGCAGGATTTTTCATGAGTCCGAGCGTTTATCAAATCTGGTTGCAGATATCATTCAGCTTTCCAGACTGGATGAGAAGAACGGAGAAACTATGTTTGAACAGGTTGACATCGGAGAGCTTGGGGAAGATGTGATCAACAATCTGCAGAACAGGGCAGCAAAGAAAAAGATTAATCTGGAATATACAGGCGGACCTGCACAGATGCAGGGAGTACGCCATGTATTATATGAAATGTTCTACAATATTACAGATAATGCTATCCGCTATACCCCGGATGGTGGAGATGTAAAGGTTTTTGTGGGAAAACTCAATGGGAAACCGTACTTTCGTGTGGAAGATAACGGAATAGGAATTCCGGAGAGCGAACAGCAGAGAATCTTCGAGCGTTTTTACAGAGTGGACAAGAGCCATTCACGTGAAACCGGAGGTACAGGCCTGGGGCTTTCTATTGTAAAACATGGCGCAGTTTTGCATCATGCGAAGATTCTTCTGGACAGTGAGCCGGGTAAGGGAACGAAGATGGAAATCCTGTTTGATCAGACTAAGTAAAGCTCCTGTGAAGCAGTTATTCGGTGTAGTGAAGTGGATGATTTTGTCTGGTGTTGAAAAGAGAGTGGACAGTATCCGACATGGTTGTTAGAAATGTATAAATTTTGGGGATTGACAGACAAGTGATTATTGGAGAAAATAAAATCAGACAGTTATCCATGTAAAAGCAGGTACAATGGAGGGTATTTTCAGTATGGAAAAATGGAGAAGCATTGCAGCGGGTATGAGCTGTTTGTCAATGCTGTTCGCAACAGGAGCGGTTACTGTATCAGCATCAGATGAAATCACAGAAATTCCGGAACAGAGTATTGTATACTGGTCCATGTGGGAAGAAGATGAACCACAGGCAGATGTGATCAGAGAAGCAGCAGAAGCTTATGAAGAAGCAACAGGTATTTTTGTAGAGATTCAGTGGAAGGGCAGAGGAATCCGGTCTCTGATAGAACCTGCCCTGGATGCCGGAGAACAGATTGACCTTTTTGATGATGATTATCAGAGGATGGCTCAGGAACACAGGGATTATCTGGCAGAATTAAAAGGAATGGCAGATACTGTGGATTATGAGAAGCATATTATGCCGGTACTGTTGGAGCAGGTGAAGAACTGGGGAAATGGAGAACTGCTTGCAATGCCGTATCAGCCTTATATCACAGGCGTCTGGTATAATAAGGATTTATGGGAAGAGGCTGGACTTACAGAACAGGATATCCCGGATACCTGGGAGAAACTGATCAGAGTATGCCGTAAGATTAAAAACAGTGACAGTGGCCTTAGTGCCATGACCTGCGATGAAGAGTATGTGAATCTTCTGTATGGATATCAGCTTGCCAGATACCTTGGACAGGAGAAAGTGCAGCAGCTGATCCGTAACTGTACCTGGTCACAGATTCCACAGGCAAAAGAGGCGGCAGATGATATCAGAATTTTGTTTTTTGCGGGATATATGAGTCAGAGTGCACCGGCACAGCATCCGGAAGGTCAGGATGAAGTGGGAGATGGCGAGGCAGTCATGGTGCTGCAGGGCTCCTGGGTTCCGAATGAAGTGACAGAAGCTACAGAATCTGATGATTCCTGGGGATTTTTTCCATGGCCTGCAGTAAAGGCAGGAACAGACGGCACAGAAGGTGTTATGGTGGGAGCACAGGGATTTGGAGTCACGAAGGATTCGCAGATGAAACAGGAAGCTTTTGATTTTGCATATTCCATCTGTACCGGGGAAACAGATATGAAAATGACAGATGCGGTTAATTCCATCCCGGCAGATACGGACAATACACAATGGCCGGAAGTGCTGGCAGATGCAGTACCGTATATGAAAGAGATGTCAAAGCCGTACATGTGGGCCGCAGGTCTGGAGGCAGATCCGGATTATAAAGAACAGATACAAAGCGAACTTCTGAAGCTTACAAGATTAGAAGAAACATCGGATGAATTTATAGAGAATCTCAGCAATATGAAATAAGAAAAAGGCTGTTCAACATTATGAAAATATTGGTCTGGTATTACTGGCGCTCTCGTTCTGAGAGCGCCTTTATTGATGTGATATATTCTGTGGGTGTCATTCCGGAAATTTTTTTAAACTGTCTGGAAAAGTAATGGATGGAAGAGTATCCCAGAAATTCCGAAATCTGTGTGAAGTTCATCTGGTTCTCGCGGATCAGCTGTCTGGCATAGGCGATCTTTAACCGGGAAAAGAAATCCATGGCGCCGCACTGATGTTGTTCCTGAAATATTTTCTGAAGCTGGGAGCGTCCGATCATATTGTCATGGCACAGATCGCAGAGTGTAATATTTTCCCGGATGTGGTCTTCCATATAAGCAATGACACGCTTATAGACAGCGGAATTATTTTTCAGATTCACAAATTGGCTGACAGGTACAGTCATGGGAGGAGAAGAATTTCTCCGAATCATGTAGATCAGCATCTGCTCAAGGTAAATGCGGATAAGTTGCTGAGAACCAAACAAAAAATCTTCTTTCTTTTCCATCTTTTCTGTATAAGGATCATCCAGAGGGGTTTTGATACAGCGGCGTGCCTCGGCAATTAGCATTCCCATGAGATTTCTCTCAGAATCAGAAAGTTTCAGCAATTTTTTCTCAAAGAATTTCATACATGGAGAATCGCATTCAAAAGAAACTACCACAATATTAGGTGCGGTATTTCCTATGGCAATAAGGTTATGAAATTCATTTGGTCTGTGAAAGATGAGCTGTCCGCTTGTCAGATGGTAGATACCGTTATCTGTCTCTATTTCTGCCTTTCCCTTATCTACACATTGAAATTCCCAGAAATTATGGCGTTCTCCTGCAAAGTGAAAATCGCTTTTGTATTCAAAATAGTGGATTGTATAAATCCGGTCAATATGAATATCTTCTTCCAGATACATACTCTCAAAAGCCATTACTGCCACCTCCCTCAGCCCGTCCGAAAACTGCAATATGGTTGTTGTGTACAAGTATACAACAAAAACAGATGAAAAACCAGTTAAAAATGAATTTTTGTACAAAAGAAATGGACGTTTGTGCAAATACTATTTGTGCAAAAATGATAAAATAAGAACTACCAAAAGAAATAATTGTTGAAATTCAACAAAAGAGCGAAAAGAGAGAAAAGAGAGAAAAAAGAAGACAAAATGTCAAAACTGACCAAGGAGGAAAAAAGGTTATGGGTATGAAGAAAAAGATGCTTAGTGCAACATTATGTGCGGTTATGGTTGGTTCACTTGCGGCACCGGCTTTCACTGTTCAGGCAGCAGATGATACATTAGTTTACTGGTCAATGTGGGAAGCTACAGAGCCACAGGGACAGGTGATTCAGGAAGCAGTTGACGCTTATACAGAACAGACAGGGGTTAAGGTAGACCTTCAGTTTAAAGGACGTACCGGAAACCGTGAAGCACTTCAGCCTGCACTGGACGGCGGCACACAGATTGATATTTTTGACGAAGATATCGACCGTGTAAACGGAATGTACGGTAAATATCTTCTGGATCTGGAAGACCTTGCGAAAGAGAATGACTATGAAGCAACTGCAAATGCAGGTCTGATGGCAGCATGCCGTGATGCCGGCGGCGGTACATTAAAAACAATTCCATATCAGCCAAACGTATTTGCTTTCTTCTATAACAAAGATCTGTTTGAGCAGGCAGGAATCACAGAAGAACCGAAGACATGGGATGAATTCAAAGATGTATGCCAGAAATTAAAAGATGCAGGAATCACACCAATGACTATGGATGATGCCTATGCAACATGTGTGATCGGATATCATCTTGCAAGACTGGTTGGCGAAGATAAAGTAAAAGAGATCGTAACTGAAGGTGAATGGGATGATCCTGCAGTTCTTCAGATGGCACAGGATATCGAAGAACTTGCATCTAACGGATATTATTCAGAGATGGTTGGTTCCAACGTATGGCCTGCAGGTCAGAACACAGAGCTTGCACTTGGAACAGCTGCAATGTATCTGAATGGCTCCTGGTTACCAAACGAAGTAAAAGAGATGGCAGGTCCTGACTTCCACTGGGGATGCTTCGCATATCCGGCACTTACAGACGGAGCAAACGGAATCGAAACAAACAACTTTGGTGCACAGGTATTTGGTATTAACAAAGATACAAAACTTGCAAAAGAAGCTTTTGATTTGATCACATTCCTTACAAAAGGTGAATACGACCAGAAACTTGCAGATGAAACTGTAGGTATCCCGGCTGATACAACAAACACAGAATGGCCGGCAATGGTTGAGTGTGCAAAACCTGTTATTGAGCAGAGCACAAACCGTTTCACATGGGCATGCGGTGTAGAATCCAACGTAGATATGACTCCGGTTATCAAAGAAAACTTTATCAAATTAATGGCAGGTTCCATTACAGCAGATGAATTTGTTTCCACTATGCAGGACGCAGCGAAATAAATAAAGAATTTATAGAGATGGTGGCATCGTATCTACGCTGCCGCCATCTGTCTTTTTGAATATCCAGGTTTCAAAGGCAAAAAGTCGTTCGTGCTTGCACGATAAGACTTTTAGACTTGGAAACCGCCAGACATGAGGAAGTAGCGATTTACGAAGTAAATCAGCGGATTCCGAATGGCTGGAGGATTGCGGGAGCGAAGCGTAGCAATCCGTAGATATGGTATAACTTACAGAGGAGGTATTTATTTGAAGAAGAATAAAACGATGATCGTTGTATTTCTGACTCCGGCAGTTCTGCTGTTTCTGGGAATCTTTCTTTATCCAATCATCAGAACAGTGATCATGAGCTTTTTCAAGATCGACGGAGTTACAGATTCCATGGATTTATGGAAATTTGTAGGATTTGGCAACTATACAAAGCTGATGAGTACCAGCTTATTTAAGACTTCATTTTTTAACCTGTTTCGTATCTGGCTGATCGGCGGTCTGGTGGTAATGAGCCTGTCTCTTTTATTTGCAGTTATTCTTACCAGTGGAATCAGAGGAAAGAAATTTTTCCGCGCGATCATTTATATGCCAAATATTGTCAGTGCAGTAGCGCTTGCTACTATGTGGCTGCAGTATGTATACAGCCCAAGATATGGCTTGCTGAAAGATCTTTTTACAGCACTGCATCTGGACAATCTGGCAAAGATCCAGTTTCTGGATAATGACCACAAATTCTGGGCACTGTTGTTTGCATATTGTTTCGGCATGGTTGGATACCATATGCTGATCTGGCTCAGCGGTATTGAGCGTATCAGTCCCGAATATTATGAGGCGGCAACCATTGACGGAGCGACCAAACCGGCACAGTTCCGTTACATGACACTTCCATTGTTAAAGGGAGTATTTAAGACAAACATTACCATGTGGTCTGTAAGCAGTGTAGGCTTTTTTGTATGGTCACAGCTTTTCTCCACAGTAACTGCAGACACACAGACAATTACCCCTTATGTTTATATGTATATGCAGATTTTTGGCGGCGGCAATACAGTTACAGAACGAAATGCAGGTCTGGGAGCTGCCATTGGTGTACTGCTCAGTGTCTGCGTAGTCATTGTATTTACAATCTGTAACAGAGTGATCAAAGATGATGATCTGGAATTCTAAGGAGGGATGAGAAATGGCAAAAGAAAAAGAGGCACGCAGACCCTTTAATCTGAAAAAAGAAGTCAAACTCCTGCCGGGATACATCATTCTGCTGCTCTGGGTAATCTTTACCATTGCGCTTCTGGGATGGGTATTCGGGGCAAGTTTTTCAACAACAGCAGAAATCTTCCAGGGAAAAGCCCTGAAGTTTGAGTCCGGGTTACATTTTGAAAACTATGCAAAAGCATGGAACGGTGCCGGAGTTGCAGGATTCTTCGGAAACTCTCTGATTTATTCAGTAATTTCCTGCACAATACTGATTCTGGTGTGTGCACCTGCAGCTTATGTACTGTCCAGATTTGATTTTATTGCAAACAAATTTATCCAGACCAGCTTCGTATCTGCCATGGGTGTTCCGGCAATCATGGTTGTTCTTCCCCTTTTCAGCATTATTTCCGGTATGGGAATCCTGAATAATGTGGCTGCAGGAAGAACTGTACTGATCATATTGTATGTAGGAATTAATGTACCTTATACGACCATTTTCCTGCTTACATTTTTCAGCAATATTTCCAGGACCTATGAGGAAGCGGCAGCAATCGACGGATGCCCTCCCATGCGTACTTTCTGGAAAATCATGTTTCCCATGGCACAGTCAGGAATCGTAACAGTAACAATCTTTAACTTTATTAATATTTGGAACGAGTATTTCCTGTCACTGATCTTCGCAAGCTCGGATAAGCTGAAACCTGTTGCACCCGGACTTTATGGAATGATCAACTCCATGAAATATACAGGTGACTGGGCCGGAATGTTTGCAGCAGTGATCATTGTATTCCTGCCGACATTTATTCTGTATATTTTCCTGTCTGAGAAGATCATCGGTGGTGTCACCGGTGGTATTAAAGGATAATATTAGAGGACAGCAGGACAATAACAATTGTTTGCGATGTTACTGTTCACACACCACTATCCCGCGAGGTGTTTTGGCATGAATATGCCAAAATCCCGAGACATACAAGCCAAAATTCCATTGCCGCAGGCAATCTGGAATGAATTTTGGCTACGTTACTGTGAACGGAGTGAACAGTAACGTTTGCGCTTGTGAAAGGTATTATGTAACACGTTTTGACCTCGAAATCATAGTATGATAAGATGAATGTAAAAAGTTACCAGGTAATCTGAGAGTAACGAAAAACATTTAAAGAAAAGAGGAAAAAAATTATGAAGAAACCAGTATTAGTAGTTATGGCAGCAGGTATGGGAAGCCGTTACGGCGGTCTGAAACAGATCGATCCGGTGGATAAAGAGGGACACATCATCATGGATTTCTCCATTTATGATGCAGTACAGGCCGGATTCCAAAAAGTAGTATTTATTATCAAAAAAGAAAATGAAGCAGACTTCAGAAGCGCCATCGGTGATCGCCTCAGCAATCAGCTGGAAGTATCATATGTTTTCCAGGATCTTCACAATATTCCGGAAGGCTATGAAGTACCGGAAGGACGTGTGAAACCATGGGGAACCGGACATGCCGTATTAAGCTGTATCAATGAAATCGACGGACCATTCGTTGTAATCAATGCAGATGACTATTATGGAAGCCATGCATTTAAGATGGCATATGATTTCCTGACAGAGAACGAAGATACCGCAGATACTTACAGATATATGATGGTCGGCTATAAACTGGAAAATACTTTGACAGAGAATGGCCATGTGGCAAGAGGTGTGTGCGTGACAGACGAAGAAGGACATCTTCTTAAGATCAACGAGCGTACCCATATCGAAAAGCATGACGGCGGCACAGCTTATACAGAAGACGATGGAAAAACATGGACCATGCTTCCGGAAGGCAGTACAGTATCCATGAATATGTGGGGATTTTCCGCAAGTATCCTGAAAGAGCTGAAAGACAGATTCCCTAAATTCCTGGATGAGAATCTGAAAGTAAACCCGCTGAAATGCGAATATTTCCTGCCATTTGTAGTAGATGAACTTCTCGGTGAGAAGAGAGCAACTGTAAAAGTTCTGAAATCTATGGATAAATGGTATGGTGTAACCTATAAAGAAGATAAACCTGTGGTAGTAGCTGCCATTCAGAATTTAAAAGATGGAGGGCTGTATCCACAGAAATTATGGGAGGAATAATTGAGTGGAAATTAACCGGGAAATAAAGAATATCACCAGTGCATTTGTTCTGGAAGATAATCTGACAGAATGTATTCCTTATGGAAGCGGACATATCAATGACACTTACCGCCTGACTTATGATACAGGCAAACATTATATTCTTCAGAAAATGAACAGGAGTATTTTTACCAAACCTGTGGAACTGATGGAGAATGTCAGCGGTGTTACTGCCTGGCTGAAGAAAAAGATCCAGGAAAACGGTGGAGATGTGGAGAGAGAGACTCTGAATCTTGTGATGACAAAGGATGGACTTCCTTATTATGTAGATGAGGACGGAGAATACTGGAGAGTATATTTATTCATTGAAAATGCAACATGCTATGATATGGTAAAAGATGAGGAAGATTTTTACCAGAGTGCAGTTGCTTTCGGGCATTTCCAGAGGTTGCTTGCAGACTATCCGGCAGAAACGCTTCATGAGACCATCGTAAATTTTCATAATACGGTGGACAGGCTGGATAAGTTTAAAACTGCTGTGGAAAAAGATATATGTCACAGAGCAGCAGATGTGGAAAAAGAGATTCAGTTTGTTCTGGACCGCACAGAACTGGCACATGTTCTGTGCGATATGCAGGATCAGGGAAAGCTGCCGTTGCGTGTTACACATAATGATACCAAGCTGAATAACATTATGATTGATAATGCAACGGGAAAAGCCATCTGTGTGATTGACCTTGATACCGTAATGCCGGGACTTTCCGTAAATGATTTCGGCGATTCTATCCGTTTTGGCGCAAGTACCGGAGCAGAGGATGAGAAAGATCTGACGAAGGTGTCCTGTGATCTTCATCTGTATGAAGTTTATGTCAAAGGCTTCATTGAAGGCTGTGGCGGTGCGCTGACTGAGACAGAACTGGATATGCTTCCCATGGGAGCAATCCTTATGACCTTTGAATGTGGAATGCGTTTCCTCACAGACTATCTGGAGGGAGATCATTATTTCAAGATTCACAGGGAGGGACATAATCTGGATCGCTGCAGAACACAGTTTAAACTGGTGAAAGACATGGAAGAAAAACTTTCCCGGATGAAAGAGATTGTAAATAAGTATAAACAGGTATAAAAAAACGTACATGTCCATAAAGACTTGTATTTATGAACTGATTCGGATAGAATTATCCTGCGGGGATATGAGAGAAATCATATTTTCGCAGGATTTTCTACAATACATGATGTGCCAGGCAACGGTATTTTACAGTTCTGAATATAGGGTGCTGTAAAATACAGAGGTAAATTTTGCAGATGTGAAACAGGATATCCGCAGAATTTTATAGATTACACTCAGAATTATCAAGGATATTTCTGATGCTGTGAACTAATATAGGTATTGTTGAAAGAGAAAAAAACAGAAATTGCAAAAAACAGGTATTGTAGCAGGAAGACAGGTTAGGAGGAATTATTATGGCAATTTTAGTTACAGGTGGAGCAGGCTATATTGGAAGCCATACAGTTGTAGAATTGCAGAATGCAGGATATGATGTTGTAGTTCTGGATAACTTAAGCAATGCAAGTGAGAAATCTCTGGAAAGAGTTTCCAAGATCACAGGCAAACCAGTGAAATTCTACAAAGCAGACATCCTGGACCGCGATGCTTTAAATGAAATTTTTGATAAAGAAGATATTGATTCCTGTATTCATTTCGCAGGTCTGAAAGCAGTAGGGGAATCTGTTGCCAAACCTTGGGAATATTACGAAAATAACATTGCAGGAACCTTAACACTGGTAGATGTTATGAGAAAACATAATGTAAAGAACATTATCTTCTCTTCATCTGCAACTGTATACGGAGATCCGGCAATCATCCCGATCACAGAAGAGTGCCCGAAAGGACAGTGCACAAACCCATACGGATGGACAAAATCCATGCTTGAGCAGATCCTGACAGACATTCAGAAAGCAGATCCGGAATGGAACGTAGTTCTTCTCCGTTACTTTAATCCGATCGGTGCTCACAAGAGCGGAACCATCGGAGAGAATCCAAACGGAATCCCGAACAACCTGATGCCATATATCACACAGGTTGCAGTAGGTAAACTGAAAGAACTTGGGGTATTCGGAAATGATTATGATACTCCGGACGGAACTGGTGTGAGAGATTACATTCACGTAGTTGACCTTGCAAAAGGACATGTAAAAGCTCTTAAGAAAATCGAAGATAATTCCGGATTAAGTATCTACAACCTTGGTACAGGAAAAGGCTACAGTGTTCTTGATATTGTGAAGAATTTTGAAGCTGCTACAGGTGTTAAAATTCCATATGTGATCAAGCCACGTCGTCCAGGCGATATCGCAACCTGCTATTCCGATGCTTCCAAAGCAGAGAGAGAACTGGGATGGAAAGCCGAAAACGGTATTAAAGAAATGTGTGCAGACTCCTGGAGATGGCAGTCCAATAACCCGAATGGTTATGAAGAATAATTAATTAAATCAACTGAATGCAGGTGCATTTAGCAACTTACCTGCGGAAAATCAATATCCCCCACACATGGAAGGAATGTTCATGCGTGGGGGATGTTTTAATGTAGGATTGGCGATGTGATTTTTTTCGGCTATAATAGATAAAAGAAAGGAGAGGACGCATATGAAAGTAGCAGCAATTCAGATGCCCACAGTAAAAGATAAAATACAAAATATCCGTACTGTCGGCACTTATATAGAAAAAATAAAGGCGGAAAATCCGGACTTTGTAATTCTTCCGGAGATGTTCTGCTGTCCGTATCAGACCGAAAATTTTCCAGTTTATGCAGAAAAAGAAGGTGGTCCATCCTGGCAGGCAATGTCTGATTATGCCAGAAAGTATCATATTTATCTGATCGCAGGTTCCATGCCGGAAGCAGATGATGTGGGAAAGGTTTACAACACTTCTTATATTTTTGACAGAGATGGAAAACAGATTGGTAAGCACAGAAAAGCTCATCTCTTTGATATCAATGTAAAAAATGGCCAGTACTTCAAGGAATCCGATACTCTGACTTCGGGAGATCATGCCACAGTATTTAATACTGAATTTGGGAAAATGGGTGTCATGATCTGCTACGACATCCGCTTCCCGGAGTTTGTCCGCACAATGGCACTGGACGGTGCAAGGATGATTTTCGTCCCTGCAGCATTTAATATGACCACAGGTCCGGCACACTGGGAACTGACTTTTCGTGCAAGAGCCCTTGACAATCAGATATATATGCTTGGATGTGCTCCTGCCAGAGATACACAGGCAGGATATATTTCCTGGGGACATTCTATTGTAACAGATCCATGGGGAAAGGTTATGAAACAGTTGGATGAGAAAGAGGGCATTTTAATAGAAGAAATAGATTTGGACCGGGAAGACCAGATCAGAGAGCAGCTTCCATTATTAAAACACCGCAAATCTGAAATGTACCATTTATAGGAGAACACATTTTTTTCGCAGACTGACCATAGATCAAACATATTTATTAGATATAGTAATACCATTAACAAAAACAAAAGAAACAGAGAAAATTCAAAATAGAAAGAACAGAGAGGCATATGGAAATGACAGAAACAACAAAGAGAACAACAAAAGTATGGGCACACAGGGGTGCCAGCGGATACAGACCGGAGAACACTCTGGAAGCATTTGAACTTGCCATCAGACAGGGCGCAGACGGAATCGAACTGGATGTACATACTTCCGCAGACGGCGAACTCATCGTTATGCACGACGAAAACGTAGACCGCGTCACAGACGGAACCGGACTGATCAAAGATATGACACTGGCTCAATTGAAAGAATTAAAAGTCAGTACACCCGCAGAACCATCGGGAATTTATCACATTCCAACTCTGGCAGAAGTACTGGAGCTCATGCGCACCACAGATATGATGGTAAACATCGAACTAAAGAACAGCATCTGCTTCTATCCGGGAATGGAAGGGAAAATCCTGAAACTGGTAAAAGAAATGAACATGGAAGACCAGCTGATCTATTCCTCCTTTAACCATTACAGCCTGTTACAGTTAAAACAGCTGAATGACCATGTACAGACCGGAATCCTTTTCAGTGACGGATGGGTAAATCCAGCCATGTACGCCAAAAATCTCGGAATCAACGCCGTACACCCTGCAGTTTATCACCTGAAATACCCACAGTTCATAGAAGAAGTCAAACGTGCCGGACTGAAAATGCACGTATGGACTGCCAACAAACCAGAACACATCCAGCTGGTAAAAGACGCAGGTGCAGAAGCAGTCATTACCAATTATCCGGACAGAGCGATTGAGATTATAGAGAAATAAAAAATTCCTGCCTGTTCATATGAAACTGTCATATGTTCAGGCAGGATTCTTTCTTGTATCATTATATAGATATTGTGGATTTTCAGAGTTTTCTGCTGCTATTTGAAAACCATTTCAGAAATTATTTCTGCAGTTTCTTAGCATGCTCAGATTTCGGCTCACAGGTAAGTTCAACACCCAGCTTACGGAACTCCAGGATATCCACCTGAGACAGAAGTACGGAAGTATGAACCTGGCAGCCTTTTAATTTCGGAATCTGCTGCAGGGCTAGCTTCGCATCTTCATTATCTGCGGCACTGATGGAAAGCGCGATCAGAGTTTCATCAGAGTGAAGTCTTGGATTTTTGCTTCCAAGGTATTCTGTCTTGAGCGCCTGAATCGGTTTTAATGCTTCCGGAGAGATAACATGTTTGTCATGATCGATTCCTGCCAGTTCTTTCAGTGCATTCAGAAGCAGTGCTGAAGATGCACCAAGAAGTTCAGAGGTCTTACCTGTAACAATATGTCCGTCAGGAAGTTCCATGGCAGCAGCAGGTGCACCTGTTTCTTCTTCACGTTTCAGTGCTGCAGGAACCACCTTGCGTTCTTCGATGGTCACATGAGCCTGTTTCAGCAGAAGCTCAATCTTATAAACTTCTTCTTCGCGGCCTGTTCCGCGAACCAGAGCTTCCATGCTCTTATAATATCTGCGGATGATCTCCTGACGTGCAGCTTCCTTGCAGACTTCATCATCAACGATGCAGTTACCGGCCATATTAACGCCCATATCTGTGGGAGATTTGTAAGGGCACTCGCCCATGATCTTTTCAAACATAGCCTGAAGAACAGGGAAAACTTCAACGTCACGGTTGTAGTTAATAGTAGTCTCACCATATGCTTCCAGATGGAACGGGTCGATCATGTTCACATCATTTAAGTCAGCAGTAGCTGCTTCATATGCCAGATTTACCGGATGCTTCAGCGGGATATTCCAGATTGGGAAAGTTTCAAATTTGGCATATCCTGCCTTGACACCGCGCTTGTATTCATGGTAAAGCTGAGAAAGGCAGGTGGCCATTTTTCCGCTTCCGGGTCCTGGAGCAGTGATGACAACCAGTGGTCTTGTTGTTTCGATATAATCGTTCTTGCCATATCCCTCATCACTTACAATAAAGGAAGTATTATTCGGATAACCCGGGATCAGATAAAGCACGTATACTTTGATTCCAAGCTTCTCCAGACGTTTCTTAAACGCATCTGCGCTTTCCTGTCCGGAATACTGGGTGATGCAGACACTTCCGACATAGAGTCCGCGCTCGGTAAATACTTCCATAAGGCGGAGTACATCTTCATCATAAGTGATACCCAGGTCACCTCTGACTTTATTTTTATCAATATCAGCAGCGCTGATTACAATAACGATCTCTGCCTGATCAGAAAGCTGCATCAGCATACGCAGTTTGCTGTCCGGCTCAAATCCCGGAAGAACTCTGGAAGCATGGTAGTCATCAAAAAGCTTGCCGCCAAATTCCAGATAAAGTTTGTTTCCAAACTGGTTAATACGTTCCCGAATATGTTCGGACTGCATTTTCAGATACTTGTCGTTGTCAAATCCTATCTTCATTTGTTCATTTCCTTTCCTCATCACATTTTTAGTACTGCTCATTTAGAATATCCCGGGACATACAGCGCAAATTTATGCGGTCAGCATAAATTCTGTGTATTGCGGAGTGCATTACCGGGAACGAAGTGAGCAGTAATCAGTTTGTCAATAGTATACTACAAATAAAGCCATTTGTAACAGGTGAATTTGTAAAACTTCATATAAATTTTATAGGGTTTATAGAAAGATATGCACAACTGGACACAATTTTCACAATCTCGCAGTTGATTTATACCCGAATTCTCTTTATAATAAGAACGATAACGTTTAGGAGGAATGAAATGGATAATCATATGGATAACAATCCGAATGGCAATCGTCCTGATAATAATAAAGGTCCGGGCAGACAGGACCCGAACAAGAATCATCAGTCGATACTGGCCTTTCTGGTATGCCTCCTGGTAACTCTGGTATGTTTCGCCATGTTTACCAATATGCTCAAGGATAATTCGAGTGAGATCACTTATGATAAATTTATTGAGATGGTAGATGATGGAGATGTGAAAGAGGTTACGCTTCAGTCAAATACACTGACGATCACGCCGAAACATCAGTCATCAGGATTTTCAGAAGAAGTTTATTATGCCAATCAGATGGAGTCAGTAGATAAGCTGACGGAGAGACTTGAGGGAACAGGAATCAAGTTTGAGTATAAGAAGCCGGATGCAGCAGGGGAAATTATTTCTATGCTGGTCAGTGTGCTTCTGCCAACGATTCTGCTCTTTGTACTTCTGACGGTATTTATGCGCCGCATGAATAAGGGCGGCGGAATGATGGGCGTTGGAAAGAGCCGCGCCAAAGCCTACATTCAGAAAGATACAGGAATTACTTTCAGGGATGTGGCAGGGCAGGATGAGGCCAAGGAATCACTGCAGGAGGTGGTGGATTTCCTGCATAATCCCGGCAAATATACCACCATCGGAGCGAAGCTGCCGAAAGGAGCTTTGCTTGTAGGACCTCCGGGAACCGGTAAAACACTTCTGGCAAAGGCAGTAGCAGGAGAGGCACATGTGCCGTTTTTCTCTCTGTCAGGTTCTGAGTTTGTGGAGATGTTTGTAGGTGTGGGTGCATCACGTGTCCGCGATCTCTTTGAGGAAGCAAAGAAGAATGCACCATGTATCATTTTTATTGATGAGATTGATGCAATCGGAAAGAGCCGAGATTCTCATTATGGCGGCGGCAATGATGAGCGTGAGCAGACCCTGAACCAGCTTCTTGCGGAAATGGACGGATTTGACACTTCAAAGGGACTTCTGATCCTGGCTGCTACCAACCGTCCGGAGGTTCTTGATCCGGCACTTCTTCGTCCGGGACGTTTTGACAGACGTGTCATTGTGGATAGACCGGATCTGAAGGGAAGAATCGAGATCCTGAAGGTTCATGCAAGAAATGTACATCTGGATGAGACTGTTGATTTTGAGAACATTGCACTTGCAACTTCCGGGGCAGTGGGTTCAGATCTGGCTAATATGATCAACGAGGCTGCTATCCTTGCTGTTAAGAGTGGACGCAGCGCAGTATCCCAGAAAGATCTTCTCGAAGCTGTTGAAGTAGTTCTGGTAGGTAAAGAGAAGAAGGACAGGATCCTCAGTGCACAGGAGCGCAGGATCGTATCTTATCATGAGGTAGGACATGCACTGGTAAGCGCCCTGCAGAAAGATGCAGAGCCTGTACAGAAGATTACTATTGTGCCGAGAACAATGGGGGCACTTGGTTATGTAATGCAGGTACCCGAGGAGGAGAAATATCTCAATACAAAGAAGGAACTGGAAGCAATGCTTGTGGGATATCTTGGCGGACGCGCAGCAGAGGAACTGGTATTTGATACTGTCACAACCGGGGCAGCCAATGATATTGAGCAGGCTACCAAGGTGGCAAGAGCCATGATCACACAGTACGGTATGTCCGACAAGTTCGGACTTATGGGTCTGGCTACACAGGAGAATCAGTATCTCAGCGGAAGAGCAGTGTTAAACTGCGGCGATGACACTGCCACAGAGGTTGACCATGAGGTGATGATACTTCTGCATAATTCCTATGAAGAAGCAAAGAGACTGATCGGCAGTCACAGAGAAGCACTTGATAAGATTGCTGCTTATCTGATCCGCAGGGAAACCATTACAGGTAAGGAATTTATGAAGATTTTCCATGCGGTAGAGCGTGGAATTGAGATTCCGGAAAATCTGGATGATCTGGTAATTCCGGAGGAAAAACAGAATACAGTAACGCTGGATAAGCCAGAGATTCAGTGATACAATAACAGAGTCGGAAATGAAATAATTTCCGGCTCTGTTTTCGTATCACTGAAAATTACGCTGTAATATCTCATGGATACGAAAAGCGTTCAGGGCAGGATTTTTTGTATAGAGGAGAGTTTATGTTTCAGATAGAAGAAGAACTGAAAAAACTTCCGGGTAAGCCGGGGGTTTATATTATGCATGGGGAGAAGGACGAGATCATCTATGTTGGAAAAGCCGTCAGTCTGAAAAACAGGGTGCGTCAATATTTCCAGAGCAGCAGAAATAAGGGCGCAAAGATTGAACAGATGGTTACCCATATCACCAGATTTGAGTATATTATCACAGATTCGGAACTGGAAGCCCTTGTGCTGGAGTGTAATCTGATCAAGGAGCACAGACCGAAATATAATACCATGCTCAAAGATGATAAGAGTTATCCGTTTATCAAAGTCACAGTAAATGAGGAATATCCCAGAGTTCTTTTTGCCAGAAGAATGAAGAAAGACAAGGCGAAATATTTCGGACCATATACAAGTGCCGGGGCTGTAAAAGATGTGATCGAGCTTGTGCGAAAACTTTATAAGGTGCGATCCTGTAATCGGGTACTGCCAAGAGATTGTGGGAAGGACCGTCCATGTCTGTACTATCACATGAAACAATGCAGCGCGCCATGCCAGGGCTATGTGAGTTCAGAAGAATATAAGAAAAATATCGCAGAACTGCTGAAATTTCTCAATGGAGACTTTAAGGATACGATTGATATGCTTACCGACAAAATGATGGCAGCTTCCGAAGAAATGCGTTTTGAGGATGCCATGGAATACCGGGATCTGATCCGCAGTATCCAGAAAATCGGAGAACGTCAGAAAATTACAGGTTACGGAGAGGAAGATAAGGATATCATCGCTGTTGCCATGGATGAAAGCCTTGATCTGCGGGAGCAGGATGCTGTTGTACAGGTATTCTTTGTCCGGGGAGGCAAACTGATCGGGCGGGAGCATTTCTATCTGCGTGTGGCGCGTGGCGATACAAAGGCTCAGGTATTATCCAGCTTTATGAAGCAATTTTATGCCGGAACTCCGTTTATCCCACGTGAGATCATGCTGCAAAAAGAAATCGAAGATGCCAAGATCATAGAGGAATGGCTTACAGATCGAAGAAAGCAGCGAGTCTATATCAGGGTACCGAAGAAAGGTACGAAAGAGAAGCTGGTAGAGCTGGCAGAAGAGAATGCAAAGATGGTTCTGGATAAAGACAGAGAGCGTATCAAACGTGAAGAAGGAAGAACCATCGGAGCAGTTCATGAAGTGGAAGAGTGGCTTGGACTGTCGGGAATCAGGCGTATGGAGGCTTATGATATTTCCAATATCAGTGGTTTTGAATCTGTAGGTTCCATGGTTGTCTATGAGAAAGGAAAGCCAAAGCGCAGTGATTACCGCAAATTTAAGATAAAGTGGGTTCAGGGACCGAACGATTATGCAAGCATGGAAGAAGTACTTACCAGACGATTTACTCATGAGGGAAAAGATGAGTTTGACAGCTTTTCTATTATGCCGGATCTGATCCTGATGGATGGTGGAAGAGGACAGGTGAATATTGCGTTAAAAGTCCTGAAAATTCTGGGAATAGAGATTCCTGTCTGCGGTATGGTCAAGGATGACCATCACAGAACCAGAGGACTGTATTACAATAATCTTGAAATTCCCATTGATACAGACAGTGAAGGCTTCCGCCTGATCACCAGAATCCAGGATGAGGCGCACCGTTTTGCCATTGAATTTCACCGATCTCTGAGAAGTAAAGAACAGGTGCATTCCCTGTTGGATGATATCCCTGGTATCGGTGAAACCAGGCGGAAAGCATTGATGCGGAAATTTAAATCCATTGAGAATATCAGAGATGCATCACTGGAAGAACTTACAGAGACAGAAAGCATGAATGCAGGAAGTGCACAGAAAGTTTATGAATTTTTTCATGGAGCTAGTACATCGTTTTCGAAATAATTATACCACTCACTTGTCTGCGAATCCGATTGCACAGGTCTAAAAGCCTCAGCGTAGCCCGCTACGCCTGCGTTTTTATACTAGCACACTCGAATCCGCATCCTACGCGATTGGTATAGTTATTTACGGCACACTGGTGAGAAAAAAATATAAAATATGTAAAAATATTCCTGGGTTCTTCTACATATTACCCAAAGACTCTCGCTTTTTGTAATTGAAGTTGTATATAGTGATGTGATATAATAAAAAAGACGTGAAATTTACTATGAAAGTTTCGGACGACAGCTATAAATGAGTTATGTCTGTATGAGCAGGTTTTGAGATAGCGGACAGACCGGGCTTTCAGATTTTGAACTGAAAAGGAGAAATAAATGAAGGGTGTACAGTTGACAAAATTAGTTCAGGAACTGGGACTTCACAACCTGACTCCTGAAATTGATCTGTCTGAGATTGTGATCAAGACAGCGGAGATCAACAGACCGGCATTGCAGCTGACAGGATATCTGGAGCATTTTGCAAATGAACGGGTACAGATCATCGGATATGTAGAGTATACTTATCTGATGCAGCTCAGTGATGAGGAACGGAAATTTAAATATGAAAGATTTATTTCCAGCAAGATTCCCTGTGTAATTTTCAGTACAATGACAAGACCATCACAGGATATGATCGATCTGGCAGTTAAATATAATGTTCCGACTTTCGTGACAGAGCGTACAACTTCCAGTTTTATGGCTGAAATTATCCGCTGGTTAGGTGTACAGCTTGCACCATGTATTTCCATCCATGGTGTGCTTGTGGATGTATATGGTGAAGGTGTCCTGATCACAGGTGAGAGCGGAATTGGCAAGAGTGAGGCTGCGCTGGAACTGATCAAACGAGGACATCGTCTTGTCAGTGATGATGTTGTAGAACTTCGTAAAGTCAGTGATGTGACGCTGGTGGGTTCGGCACCGGATATCACAAGACATTTCATTGAGCTTCGTGGTATCGGTATTATCGATGTCAAAACTCTGTTTGGTGTTGAGAGCGTTAAGGATACACAGTCTGTGGATCTGGTTATCAAACTGGAAGAGTGGGACAGAGACAAAGAATATGACCGTCTCGGCCTGCATGAGGAATATACAGAGTATCTTGGAAATAAGATTGTATGCCATTCTCTGCCTATCCGTCCGGGACGTAATCTGGCTATTATCGTTGAATCTGCGGCAGTTAACCACAGACAGAAGAAGATGGGATACAATGCAGCGGAAGAGCTGTACAAACGTGTTCAGGCAAACCTTGCAAAGAAACGTGAAGAAAAATAATTTAAAGTAATTTGGAGGATATCAGATATTATGGGAAAGTATTGTTTTGGAATTGACGTTGGTGGTACATCTGTAAAATGTGGACTCTTTCAGACAGACGGAGTCTTAGTTGAGAAATGGGAAATTCCTACACGTAAGGAGAACAGTGGAGAAGCAATCCTGCCGGATATTGCAAAGACAATCCTTGACAAGATCGCAGAGCGTAAGCTGGATAAAGAAGAAATCGACGGTGTGGGAATCGGGGTACCGGGACCTGTTAATGAGAGAGGGGAAGTGCCATGTGCGGTAAACCTTTTCTGGGGCTTTAAAGAAGTTACTAAGGAACTGACAGAACTGACAGGACTTCCGTCCAAAGCAGGAAACGATGCCAATGTAGCAGCACTTGGCGAAGCATGGAAAGGCGCAGCAGCAGGAGCTAAGAACGTTATTCTTGTAACTCTTGGAACAGGTGTCGGCGGTGGAATCATCGTTGATGGAAAGATTGTTGGCGGTGCTCATGGTGCAGGTGGAGAAATCGGTCATGCAGCAGTTGACCATGAAGAAAAGGAAGCCTGCAACTGTGGTAACTGTGGATGTCTGGAGCAGTATGCGTCTGCAACAGGTATCGTTCGCGTGGCACAGAGAACTCTGGCTGCTACAGATGAGCAGACTGTTCTTCGCAAATTTACAAAACTTTCAGCAAAGAATGTTCTGGATGCTTTTAAAGAGGGCGACAAAGTAGCCTGCGATGTTATGGCACAGGTAGGAGAAATGCTTGGCGGAACACTTGCCATGTTTGCATGTGTGACAGATCCGGAAGCCATCGTTATCGGCGGTGGTGTTTCCAAAGCCGGACAGCCATTGATCGACTGTATTCAGAAATACTATGAGAAATATGCTTTTACAGCATGCAAGAAAACACCGATCATTCTTGCAACTCTCGGAAATGATGCAGGTATTTACGGATCTGCGCGTATGGTTATTAAAGAAGTATAATATCTGAGAATCAATTTTGAAAATATATAAAAAATCCACAGTCCTGAGTTGACAGGACTGTGGATTTTTTGCAGTACAGGAACATCATTCGGAGGTGCTCCTGTACCGGTATTTTTGCATTAATAATAGTCGACCTGATAAGAGGAATCATCCTCGTTACCGTCACCGTTGTCATCGCTTCCGCCGGTATTATCAGTACCATCGTCACCGCTGTTACCGTTGTCATCAGTATTGTTATTGTCACCACTGTTGTCGGTATCTCCATTATCAGAGCTTTCGCTGTTATCAGTGTCAGTGGTGTTGTCAGTCTGATCAGAGGAATCTGTATCATAATTATAGTCATAATCATCACTGTCATAGAAATGCTGGTCACAGTATTCAGTAGGCATGGTACCTACGTCAAAGTATTCAGTGATCACCGGACAGCCGGCTCTTGGAAGAAGTCCGGTTTCCTCGCAGACACTTAACTTTTCTACACTTGCAGGCTTCTCGAATTCTTTGGAAGGAAGTCCCTCATGGATACGAGTCATAACCTTTTTCCATAAAGCTTTGTGGAAGTTACGCGCATAATCAGGTAATTTCTCATTGTTGTCATAACCGGACCATACTGCGCATGTATAATATGGTGTATAACCCACAAACCACAAGTCGTTATAGGCTTCGGTTGTACCTGTTTTTCCGGCAACAGGCATATTGTCAAGCTGGCAGGCTGTACCTGTACCCTGTTTTACAACATCCTCCATTGCACTGGTGAGAAGAAAAGCAGTACTTTCTTTGATTACGGAACGTTCGGCAGCAGTATTCTCGATCAGGACGTTTCCATTGTGATCCAGGATTTTTGTATAATAAATCGGTTTGATGTAGTTTCCACCGTTTGCGATGGCTGCATAGGATGCACACAGTTCAACATTTGTGACACCGCGGGTGATGCCGCCAAGCGCAGTGGCAAGGTTTGCATCGCTCCATACATTACCATTGGCATCTTTGTCAGCCTCTGTTCCATGAGCAAGGGTTGTAAAACCAAAGTTGTCCAGATATTTCAATCCAAGATCAGGAGTTACTTTTTCCAGACACTTGACGGCTACAACGTTAATGGAATTCTGGATCGCAGTACGGATCGTGGTTGTTCCGTTGTAAGAACGGGTTGCGTTGTTTACAGGGGAACCATCCGGATATTCATAAGGTTCGTCTTCAAATGTTGTTGCAAGAGTCATGCCTTTTTCATTTAAAGCAGGTGCATAAGTGGACACGATCTTAAAGGTAGAACCAGGCTGTCTGGTAGTGTCCGTTGCCCGGTTCAGTGTAAGACTTGCCGTTTTCTCTCCACGACCACCGATCAGAGCTTTTACATAGCCGGTATGCTGGTCGATCACACTCATGGAAGACTGTGGCTGAGGTGCGAAATTGACACGCTCTGCAAGAACTTTACTTCCGTTGGCGAGTATGCTTGCCTTATATTTGTCTACATAAGTCTGTCCATCTTCCGGGGAATCGAACAGAAGATCGAAATCGGGATCCTCATTCTGAAAATAAAGCTGCAGCATTTCCTTACTGTAGTTTACCTGATTTCCATTAGGATCGGTAACCGTCAGGGCATAGTCAAGTTCATACTGGACAGTGTCCGGATAATTGGAAGGATCTGCATATTCCTCATCCAGGATATTCTGGATCTTGGAATCCTGTGTTGTATATACTTTAAGTCCGCCGCTGTAGAGAAGATTGGTTGCCTGTTTTTTGGTGTAACCTTTGATATTCATCAGGTCGTTGATGATCTGATCTGTCAGTTCATCTTCAAAATATGTGTAAACAGTATTCTCAGTGCTGGAGTTCTTTTCCTGAGCGGCCTGGATACGGGAATAAACATCATCTGCAAGAGCTTCATCATACTGATCCTGAGTAATATAGTTCTGATCCAGCATATGCTGGAGAACTTCCTTGCGTCTCTTCCTGTTGCTGTCAGGATTGATGATCGGGTTAAATTTCGTCGGGTTCTGTGTGATACCTGCCAGAGTTACACATTCAGAAAGATTCAGATCCCATACATCCTTGTCAAAATACTGTCGTGCGGCAGCCTGTACACCGTAGGAACCGGCACCCAGGTTAATTGTGTTCAGGTAATTCTCAAGAATGGTGTCTTTATCAGTTTTTTTCTCAACCTGGACAGCAAGGTACTGTTCCTGGATTTTTCGCGTAAATCTTTCCAGCTGAGTAGATTCACTGGTCCAGTTGGTAAATACGTTATTCTTAAGAAGCTGCTGTGTGATCGTACTGGCACCTTCTGAGAAATCTCCGGTAGTGAGAGCTTTCATTCCGGCACGAAGAATACCTTTTACGTCAATACCGTTATGTTCATAGAAACGTTCATCCTCAATTGCGACAACTGCATGCTGCAGATCAACAGGTATCTGATCGAGAGTGACAGGCAGTCGGTTGGAATCCGGAGCAGCCAGTTTACGGATCTGATTCCCTGCATCATCGTAGAGAAAGGTTGCATAGCCCAGTGGCATAATATCAATATCATCAACATCAGGAGCAGTATCAATTACACCCCTGAATGACCCCACACCCAGACAGGTTACTGCGATGCAGAGTGCTATCAGTGATACGAACAGGACTCTGATGAAAGAAACTCTGGCGCGCTTTCCCATCATGGAAGAACGGGAGATCAGTGCCGTCCGTTTCTTTGCAGTCGACTTTTTACCGTAGTTCATGTTAAACCTCCTTTATAATCCGTTCTATTATATCAAATAAGAATAAGTAAATAAAGCAGAAAAATAAAAATTCACAATTGCTTTTGGATCTTTTTAATGGTTATTGTGTTTTTTTACAGGATTAGTATACACTGTGCTGGCACATTTTTGTAATTCATGGTACACTGAGTCAATAAGAGAACGGAAAGAGGAGTATGAGACATGCTTGAGAAATATAAGACAGTTTACGAGGGCGGGGAAGGCGAGATCGTGGAAAAGAAATCCAGATTTATTGCTACAGTGCGTCCTGTACAGACCGAAGAGGAGGCACTGGCCTTTATAGAGGAAATGAAGAAGAAATATTGGGATGCCAGACATAACTGCTATGTATATTCGGTGGGAAAGAACAGGGAATATACCAGATGCAGTGACGATGGTGAGCCGTCAGGCACTGCGGGAAGACCAATGCTGGATGTAATCCTGGGGGAAGATATTTATAATGTGGCAGCAGTAGTTACCAGATATTTTGGAGGGATACTTCTTGGAACAGGAGGTCTTGTCAGAGCATATTCCAGGAGTCTGCAGGAAGGTCTTGCCGCCAGCACAGTGATTGAGAAAACCTACGGAATTTCTATGGAAGTAGTTACGGATTATACCGGGATAGGCAAGATCCAGTATATTGCCGGAGAACAGAAATTACCGATCCTTGATTCTGAATACACTGACAGGGTAGTTCTGCATTTGCTGGTTCCGGCGGATCAGATTGCATTTGTAGAAAAAGCAATCACCGAGGGAACAAATGGAAGAGCGAAGATGAAGAAAGAGAAAGATCTTTACTATTCAGTGATTGACGGTGAAGTGAAAGTATTTACGGACTGATAAAATATGCCCCATGCAGCCTGAAAACTGCATGGGGCATAAACAGTCAGCGAATCAGCATTTCTCCGGTTCCGGATAATCAACACCGAAAGTTTCTACTGTCATGGATTTGATTTTCTGCTCGTCAAGCGGACGGTCGCTGTAATCGGTATCTTCTTCTGCAATACGGTTTACAACATCCATTCCTTCAGTGATCTTGCCGAATGCAGCATAAGCACCGTCAAGATGCGGAGCATCTTTGTGCATGATAAAGAACTGGCTTCCTGCTGAGTTTGGATGCATGGCGCGTGCCATGGAAAGAACACCTGCGGTATGTTTCAGATCATTTTTAAATCTGTTCTGAGTGAATTCACCCTTAATGCTGTATCCCGGACCGCCCATACCTGTTCCGTCCGGGCATCCTCCCTGGATCATGAAACCGTTGATCACACGATGGAAAATAAGTCCGTCATAGAAGCCTTTTTTTACAAGACTGATAAAGTTATTAACTGTATTCGGTGCAATCTCAGGATATAATTCTGCTTTCATCACATCGCCATTATCCATGGTAATTGTAACTATCGGATTTGCCATAGTTTCAAGTCTCCTTTTCAAAAAGTATTGTATTTCGCTGTTCGCTCTATTATAATATGCAAAGAACAATTCTGCAAGAAAAAGGTGGAAAAGATGATTATAGAGACAAAAACACCACAGGAAACATTTGAGGTGGGAAAGAAGATCGGAGAGAATGCGAAACCGGGTCAGATTTATACTCTGACAGGTGATCTTGGAGTTGGAAAAACCGTATTTACCCAGGGAGTTGCGGCAGGGCTTGGAATCACAGAGCCTATCTGCAGCCCGACATTCACGATCATTCAGGAATACGAAAGCGGACGTCTTCCTTTATATCATTTTGATGTTTACCGTATCGGTGACATTGAGGAAATGGAAGAAATCGGATATGACGATTATTTCTTCGGACAGGGAATCTGTCTGATCGAATGGGCTGATCTGATTGAAGAAATCCTTCCGGAAAAGCTGATCAAAGTAACCATAGAGAAAGATCTGGAGAAAGGCTTTGATTATAGAAGGATTACAGTGATTGGTCCGGAGAACAGTTAGGAGGTAGAAATGAAAATTTTAGCTTTGGACAGCTCAGGAATTGTTGCATCTGTAGCAGTTGTGGAAGATGATACATTACTGGCTGAGTATACTGTAAATTATAAGAAAACACATTCTCAGACTTTGCTTCCGATGTTAGATGAGATTGTGAAGATGACGGAACTGGAACTGGAATCCGTAGATGCTATTGCAGTGGCAGCGGGACCGGGATCCTTTACAGGACTCCGTATCGGCTCGGCAACAGCCAAAGGCCTGGGACTTGCCCTGAAGAAACCATTGGTAGCAGTACCGACAGTAGATGCACTGGCATATAATCTTTATGATGCACAGGGATTGATCTGTCCGATCATGGATGCCAGAAGAAAGCAGGTATATACAGGAATTTACAGATTTGAAGAGCATCAGCTTATGACTTTGAAAGAACAGTGGGCAGCACCGATCGAGGAACTGCTGGAAGAACTGAATCAGAGAGGAGAGATGGTTACATTTTTGGGAGACGGTGTACCTGTATTTCGTGAACTGATCGCAGAGAAACTGCAGGTTCCGTATTCTTTTGCACCGGCTCATGTAAATAAACAGAGAGCAGCGGCAGTGGCAGCTCTTGGCAGTATTTATTATAAAGAAGGACGCACAGAGATTGCTATGGAACATATCCCGGAATATCTCCGCGTTTCCCAGGCAGAGCGTGAGCGTGCAGAGAGAGAAAAAGAGCAGAAACCGGCAGGTACAAAAATATGATCCTGCGGGAAATGCTTGTGGATGACCTGGATCAGGTAATGGAGATTGAGCAGGATCTTTTTCATGTGCCATGGACAAAAGAAGGTTTTTTTACTTTTATGACCAGGGATGATGCCATGTTTCTGGTGGTGGAAGAGAAAGAAAAGATTCTGGGTTACTGCGGTCTTCTTATGGTTCTGGATGAGGGAGATATTACCAATGTGGCTGTGCGCAGGGACAGACAAAAAGAAGGAATTGGCGCTTTTCTGATGCAGAGCCTGATCCGCCTTGCAGCAGAGAGGGAGGTTACGACAATCCATCTGGAAGTACGTGTGGGAAATGAGACTGCAATCCGTCTCTATGAACGTATGGGATTTACCGGAGATGGAATACGTAAGGCATATTACAGTGATCCTGTGGAGGATGCGCTGCTTATGACCAGACATCCCGAATGAAAAAGAAATGAAAGCAGAAAAAATCAGCAGCCGGACCATACACCTTTTAAGGGAATTGCCGGAAGCTGGAAAATAGAGGGAATATATGTTAGATGTATGTTTAGTTGGAACCGGTGGAATGATGCCTCTGCCTCGCAGATGGTTGACTGCGCTTATGACAAGATATAACGGGAGCAGTCTGCTCATTGACTGTGGTGAAGGTACTCAGGTAGCAATTAAGGAGAAGGGATGGAGCTTTAAACCTATTGATGTGATTTGTTTTACTCATTATCATGGAGATCATATCAGCGGGCTTCCGGGACTTCTTCTTACTATGGGAAATGCAGACCGCACAGAACCATTGACTCTGGTAGGTCCCAAAGGTCTGGAGAGAGTAGTCAATGCACTTCGCGTCATTGCACCGGAGCTTCCGTTTGAAATTAAATTTATTGAGATTACACAGCCGGAGCAGGTCATTGAATTAAATGGCTATCGTATTACGGCTTTTAAAGTGAACCATAATGTACTCTGTTATGGCTATACCCTTGAGATTCTCCGCCAGGGAAAATTCTCGGCTGAGAGAGCGAAAGAGCAGGATATTCCACTGAAATACTGGAATCCGCTCCAGAAAGGGCAGACCATCGAAGCAGACGGTATTACCTATACACCGGAGATGGTACTTGGACCTGCGAGAAAAGGAATCAGGCTTACTTATACAACAGATACCAGACCAACAGAATCTATCCTGCGAAATGCAAAGGAATCGGATCTGTTTATCTGTGAAGGAATGTACGGAGAAGATGACAAAGCAGACAAAGCACGCGGATACAAGCATATGACTTTCCGCGAGGCGGCGGTTTTGGCTCGTGATGCCCGGGTAAAGGAGATGTGGCTGACACATTACAGTCCGTCTCTGGTCAGACCGGATGAGTTTATGGATAAAGTTCGTGAAATTTTTCCAAATGCATATCCGGGAAAAGACGGAAAGAGTCTGGAATTGAATTTTGAGGAATAATATGTCACTGAAACTGATTATGAACAAGTAGTAAAACGGATGACTTATCCGTCGGATATATGAGGAACAGAAAATGAAAGATACATTAATTCTTGCAATTGAGAGTTCCTGTGATGAGACTGCAGCTTCTGTTGTCAAAAACGGAAGAACTATTCTGTCAAATGTGATCTCTTCACAGATCGCTCTTCATACTTTATACGGTGGGGTAGTTCCGGAAATTGCTTCCCGTAAACATATTGAAAAGATTAACCAGGTAATTGAACAGGCACTGGCAGATGCAGATGTAACTCTTGATGATCTGGATGCAATTGGTGTCACTTATGGTCCGGGACTTGTAGGTGCACTTCTTGTGGGCGTTGCTGAGGCGAAGGCCATTGCTTATGCAAAGAAGCTTCCACTGGTAGGGGTCCACCATATTGAGGGCCATGTGTCAGCAAATTATATTGAACATCCGGATCTTGAACCTCCATTTTTATGTCTGATCGTGTCAGGAGGACATACACACCTTGTGATCGTTAAGGATTATGGAGAATTTGAAATCCTGGGACGTACCCGTGATGATGCTGCAGGCGAAGCTTTTGACAAAGTTGCAAGAGCTATCGGACTGGGATATCCGGGAGGACCAAAGGTAGACAAGCTCTCTAAAGAGGGAAATCCCAATGCAATTGAGTTTCCAAAAGCTAAAATTGGAGATTGTCCGTACGATTTCAGCTTCAGTGGTGTAAAATCAGCAGTGTTGAATTATATTAATCATGCGCAGATGACCGGAGAAGAGATAAACAGAGCAGATCTGGCAGCATCTTTCCAGAAAGCGGTAGTTGATGTGCTGGTGGAGCATACAATGCTTGCAGCCAAAGATTATGGGATGACTAAGATTGCAATTGCAGGCGGAGTGGCTTCGAATGGAACGTTAAGAGCGGCAATGGAAGAAGCATGTAAGAAAAATAATTACAGTTTTTATCGGCCGTCACCGATCTTCTGTACAGACAATGCAGCAATGATCGGAGTAGCTGCTTATTATGAATATATTAAAGGTACACGTCATGGCTGGGATCTGAATGCTATGCCGAATCTTAAACTGGGAGAGCGTTGAGATGTCAGAAAGAAATACGGCCATTGTTCTGGCAGCAGGGCAGGGAAAAAGAATGCACAGTAAAGTACAGAAGCAGTTCCTGGAGATACAGGGATACCCGGTTCTGTATTATTCCCTGCGCTGTTTTCAGGAAAGTCCGCTGATTCAGGATATTATTCTTGTGACAGGAGAGGAATCTATCTCCTACTGTAAAGAAGAAATCGTGCAAAAATATGGATTTACAAAGGTATCGGCAGTAATCCCGGGAGGAAAAGAACGCTATGATTCTGTCTATGCAGGTCTTTGTGAATGCAGAGACTGTGAATATGTATTGATCCATGACGGTGCAAGACCTTTTGTGACAGAAGAAATTCTTAAACGTGGTCTGCAGAAAGTGAAGGAAACAGGTGCATGTGTGATTGGTATGCCTTCTAAAGATACAGTCAAACTTTCTGATGAAGAGGGATATGTAAAAGAAACTCCAAACAGAAAGTGTGTGTGGACAATTCAGACCCCGCAGATTTTTTCGTATTCACTGATACGTGAGGCTCATGACAGCATTCGTCAGAAAGATATGAGCAAAATTACAGATGATGCCATGGTAGTAGAGCAGGAGACAGGGGCAAAGGTTGCTCTGGCAGAGGGATCTTATCAGAATATTAAGATCACAACACCGGAGGATCTTGATATCGCGGAAGCATTTTTGAAACATTAAAGAATGTTTGGTGATTGAAAAATGCCGTATTTTAGCGGGTTTTATGGGAAATCTGGGAAGATAAAAATAAAAATTGAAAAAAATGTAAAAAAGTTGTTGACAGATGCGGGTATTGATGCTAGAATATCACTTGCGTCGGCGGTGAGAACACAACGAACGCAGTCAACAACATATGGAGAGATATCGAAGTGGTCATAACGAGGCGGTCTTGAAAACCGTTTGTCCGCAAGGGCGCGTGGGTTCGAATCCCACTCTCTCCGCTTGTCAAGTTACTTAAAAAGTTTTGAAAAAAGTACTTGACAAACAAATGAAAAGTGCGATATAATGCACAAGGTTCTTCGGTGAAAACGAAGAGAATTAAATAAAGACACGAGAGTGTAAAGAAAGTCGTTTCTGTGAAACGACGAATCTAGGGCAATTTGGAGAAGTACCCAAGCTGGCCGAAGGGGCTCCCCTGGAAAGGGAGTAGGTCGTTAATAGCGGCGCGAGGGTTCAAATCCCTCCTTCTCCGTTCTTTCTTGAGAAAAGAAAGTAAAAAAGTTCTTGACAAAGCGAAAGAGTTATGATAAACTCGAAAAGCTGTTGAAAAGAATGAATGTTGAAGAAGTTTGAAAAAACTTATTAAAAAGTTCTTGACAAACAGAAGACAACATGTTAAAATAGCAGAGCTGTCGCAAGACGGACAACCTTGATAACTAAACAGTGAAACACATACGATTCTCGAAAATTCTTTACATTTTTAAGAACGGTTTGAAAAA
>NZ_CAXSTD010000022.1:0-48759 GCF_964240315.1 Blautia sp. Marseille-P2398 | reverse complement strand
GGCAGCCAATACTGTGACTGCTTTATAGTGATGCTTTCATAATTGTTGAAAACATTTGTTGTCAAGGTTCAGTTTTTTGCTACGTGTTTTATTTTCGTAGCAAAGAGCTGTGGCGAAAGCGTGTTGCTTTCATGTAAAAGCAGGGCAGAGCAGGAAAGAGGGGAACATTAAACCATGCTCTGCTAAAAACTGCTTATTCTTCTTCGATTTCTAAGGCAATATCAAACCCTAAAATCATTTTGATAAGTGCTTCTCGGATAAGTCCCTTTAACTCCATATCTACAACAATATAGACATTGCCGTATTCATCATAGAGTGGGCGCAAACAGCACTTTGATATGTACGGGTCATAAAATGCCAGTATTTTTTCAATCGCTTTTTCGTCCCCGTCCATTGCTTGCGAAAGCAAATAGTAGGACGGCTTCTTAAATGTTTGCTTCATTTTACTGCTTCTCCTTTAGTATTTTTTTCATAGTTTCCAAAGCATGATGTCGGTTTCTAAATACACCGCTTTGCGTAATCTTTTGTAAGTTGGCAATTTCACTTTCTGTCATTTCCAAGAAGTAATACATTAACAGAGTATTTCTCTTTCTTTCTGGAAGTTTTTTCAAGGCTTCTGCCAGCTCATCATCAAGGACACGAATATCAATGCCACATACTGAAAAGATTGTATAATCTGTTTCGTAGTCATCCCACACAGCAAAATTTTCAACGAAAATTTCTGGAAGTTCACAGAATGGAATTTCTTTATCTTTTCGTCGTTTCAATCCTTGTTGGTAGTCCTTTACAATATGACGGACAACTTTCTTCAAACAACTTTCAAAGCGACATTGAACTGTTTTCTGGAAGTCAGACGGTTTCATCAATCTCACCCCCTTTCCACTATGATTTGAAAAGTGTTTATCCCTCTTTCCGCACCATATAGGGAATGAAAGGTGTGATTTAATGACCTCTTTTGAAAAATTTTTAAATTTTTTTCGGGTATGAAAAAAGCCCGCACAAAACATATAGTCTGTACGAGCCTTTAAAGCTAAAACATATTCAATTTTTAATAGTGTGCTATTAGGTGGAATTTGATTGCAAAGAATTGTACTTAAAGCTTTCCATAATGCAAGCCCCCTTAAAGCACCGTATCAATGTTGGCATGGTTTTCAAATTACTCTGAAAAATTATGAACTGTTCCTTTTGGAAATGTAATGGTCAGTCTTGTATATTCTTTTTCCGTAGAAGCAATATCCAATTTCAAGCCCAACCTATCGCATAATTTTTTCGATAGATACAGTCCCATACCCGTTGCATTTGCCTTGTTTCTATTTGAACCCGTAAAACCTTTTTCAAATACACGGGATAAATCAGACGCTTTTATTCCACAACCATTATCTTCAACCACAAGTAATATATTTGTACCATTGTCTTGACTGTATATCGTCAGCTTATTTTCTTGCTTATCAAAATACTTAATCGCATTTTGCACGATTTGAGATAGAATGAATGTCAGCCATTTTTCATCAGTATAAATGACATTTTCTATGTCATGGATATTGATAATTGCTTTTCTTTCCATAAGCGAATGACGGAATTTCAGAATGACATTATGTATCACTTCGTCTAACTGCAACTGTTTTACAAAATAGTCCTTTTCCGTATTTTCGCTTCTTGCATAGTAGAGCATTTGTTCCACTAACTGAAATATTTTGTCTGTTTCTTTTTTTAATGTGTAATTTTTTGTATTGTCAAACGTCAAAGACAATGCTCCTATCGGTATTTTAATTTCATGGACGAAACTTTCCACATATTCTTGATAGTCCTGCTTTTCCTCTGTGATTTTGCCGATTTCATCATTCATAGATTTGCAGGCTTTTTTTAGTGCGTAGCAATAGGCTTTATTTTGAAATTCTTTTGGCTTTGGTAAAACGTCTGCAATATAATAGGTTTCTTCCAGTCCGTCTACTAAATCAATAATATGTTGTGAAGCGTTACGTTTCTTCCGATACAAACACCATTGAAAAAGCCCTTGTATGCTGATGAACAGAATTACCAGCGATACAACAAACAGCGTATCTACACCGTAGAAAATCAAGAGAAATGCTACTACGGCAAGAAAGAAAAGCTGAAACAATATCTCTGTTATTTTTTCTTCTAAGAATGTAAAAAAACTCACAGTTTCCAACCCTTTCCTCGTATATTTTCCAATAAATGAACAATACCGATTTCTTTCATTTTCTTTTTTAGACGGGTCATATTAACCAATAATACATTTTCGTCTATATAATATTTGTCATTCCACAGCTTTTCCAATAGTTCTTCTTTGCTAATAACTTTATCTTCGTTCATAAAGAAGTAGTACAAAATACGAAATTCATTTCTTGTCAGTTCAATGCTTTGCTCTTGATACTTCAAAATGGATAAATGTAAATCAAGGGTACAATCTTTTTTGACAAGCTCACGGAAATTACTCGGGTTTGACAACTGCAATGCACGCTTGATCTTCTCAAGAAGAATAAGCGTGTCATACGGCTTTGTGATGAAGTCAATTCCGCCCACTTGAATACTTTTCAATTCGTCAGCATTTGTATCTCTGCTTGTTACAAAGATAATCGGTACTGGCATGACTTGTTTTATTTTCCTGCATACTTCGTAGCCATTCTCATACGGCAGGTTAATATCAAGCAGAACCAGTTCTATGGAATATTGCTTTAATTCCTCTGTCAGATTTCCAAAGTCAGTCAATAAAACTGTTTCATATCCTTGTGTGTTCAATAGTTTAGAAAGCTCCAAACGAGTGATTTCATCATCTTCGATAATCGCTATTCTCATTTCAACACCCCCTTGATTTACCATTATAATAATTCCACAGCAGGAGAGCTAGAAAAATCTAACTCTCCTCATTGATATTTCGTTTGAAACCGATATACGTCGCTATCCAGTAAATACTATAAATTAGGAAGAAGATAATTAAATTCAAGCCAAAGTACATTAGATAAAGGTGTTTATCTCCCAAAATTTGTTGATACACATTATTCAATGACGACATCATCACAAAAGAACACAATATTGCTGATATTGCAGGGACACAAAATAATATCAATAATTGTTTTCTGATTGTCTTAAATAGCGACTTATCATTTATTCCTAATCTTCGCAAGGTCAGGTAGCGATATTTGTATTTAGTAGAGTCGCTCAATGATTGAACTGCCAAAATTGTTCCTACTGCGGAAATCAAAATAAATGCAATGTACATAAACAGACTGACTACTATTGCAACCATTGCTTTTTGTTGTTCTATTTCTGCACCTCTTACGTTTACTCTATACGACTCATCATTTATTTCTCCATTTTCATCAACCTTTACTAATTGATGTTGCATATCTTCTTTTATCTTATTTTCTAATTCTGCGTCTGTATCTTCTTTTGTATCTATAATCAAATGATTTTCTGATACTTCAAGTCCTTGAACATATTTATCTGGAAGTACAACAACAAATCTGCCAGTATTAGTTATAGAGTTCCAATAAGACTTAGTGTCATATCCTTTTAATTTCAAATTTTTATTTGCTACTGTTATGGTTTCAATGTCTTTGTTATCTTCAACCTCATATGCAAACTTGCTATTTGTAACTATATAGTATTCGTTATCATTTAAAGAAAGCAACGGCATCTTTCTTAATTCTAGTAACCTATTATAATCACTTAACTTCAAGACTGGGTCAAAATCATAATATTCTGATTGGAAGAATTTTTGTACCTGATGATTCGGCTCTTTATAAATGTCGTACTCAATGGTATTATCAATCGTATATTCTTCTTCAATTACTCGAATATATTCATCAAATACCTGCTTATCATCAAAGAGTTGTATATCATATGGTGCATTTAAATTCACGCTGATATCATACGAAGCTTTGTTGATACTAGAATAATTCAGAGCCAGCAGTGAAGTTAAAATCAACATAGACAATGTACCAAATGTGAAGCTCATTGTTCTTGCTTTAGAAGCAAATGTTCTTGCTACAAACAGATTGTCATTTTGATATTTCATTTTTTTATTCTTTAACAAAACAGTCAAGAACATATCTGCACAAGTTGTAGATATACCATAAATGCTGATAATCAACATGATTACGCTTACCATCAAACAGGTGAGTGTTTCTTGCTTATTAAAATTATCCATAGTACAACGTGAATTCCAGAGAAAAAGAGAAATCACACCAAGAATAATACTTAAAACAAAAATGACATTTCTTTTTTTACTGTCACGGAACATTTTCTTTTCATTTTGTTTATCAAAGTAAAGAAAATCACGTATCGTCATTTTACTTATTCTTCTTAATAGATTAAGTAAAACCAAAACATAAATAGTTAAAAAATAAATTATCAATAGTCCAATAGAAACAAAATTCAAAGAAATAAAGAGAGTTTTTGGAATACCCAGTAAGTTTACAATTACTAACGACACAAACTGGCTGAATAAAAAGCCAATAGGAATAGCTAATACAATTGCTAAAATTCCCAACAGTATGTTTTCAATTACAACTAAGTGGGCAATTTCTTTTTTCTTAATGCCAAGAAGCATATATGTTCCTAATTCTTTACTTCTTTTTTCAAACATAAATTTCGTTGTATAGTTGATCAAAAAGCATATCACAAAAATAATAAGAATATTTACAGCGAACAATGAATTCTTAAATGCATCCATACTGGAACATAACTTTACAATTTCATCAGAATTTGCCACCAAATTAAAAGCAAATATAAGAGAAAAGGATGCAGTAACGGTTATCAGATAAATCAAATAATCTTTAATATTTCTTTTTGTATTTCTATACGCTAACTTACCTAACATTTCCCACTTCACCTCCGAGCAAGGTTAATATATCCAGTATTTCATTGAAGAAATCTTTTCTGCTTTTTTCCCCTCTGAAAATTTCATTGAATATTTTACCGTCTTTCAAGAACAAAATACGTTCACAGAAAGACGCACTAAACGGGTCATGTGTTACCATTAAAATAGTAGCCTGCATTTTCTTGTTGATTTCAGACATTGTTTCCAGTAATAATCTGGAAGCTTTTGAGTCCAAAGCTCCCGTCGGTTCATCAGCTAAAATCAGTTTCGGTTCATTGATTAAGGCTCTAGCACAAGCACAACGCTGTTTTTGTCCGCCAGAAACTTCATAAGGAAATTTCGATAAAATATCACGAATACCCAATTTATCGGCGATAGCATGAACTCTTTTCTCAATATCAGTAGGGTTCTGTTTGTTGATAACCAATGATAAAGAAATGTTTTCTCCAATCGTTAAAGTATCTAAAAGGTTGAAATCTTGAAAAATGAACCCTAAATTTTCACGTCTGAAATCAGCAAAATCTTTATCCTTGATTTTGGTAATATCTTGATTATTGACTGTAATGTGTCCGCTGGTTACAGTATCAATCGTAGAGATACAGTTTAATAGGGTAGTCTTTCCAGAACCACTAGCTCCCATGATTGCGACAAATTCGCCCTTATCTACATACATAGAAATACCGTCTACTGCCTTTGTGATATTTCCAGAGTTACCCCCGTAGTATTTTTTTACTTGCTCTAAATTTAAAATGTGTTCCATTAAAAATCGCTCCTTTCTTCCTGCCACATTTATTTGTTTTGGAATACAATTAAATTATAGCAAGGGCAGTATTCAATTACACTTACAGTTTTGAAAGTAAACAGAGAGTAAAAGAGCCGTGATAATGCAGATCACAATTTTGTGAAGCATTTCCACGACCCTTTTATTATAATTTTGCCTTTGTCTTTTTCGTAATGATATAAATATATTCTTCTGGTGTAGGGCGTTTATTCCCAAAATACTTTTTGAAATTTGCCTGCACCTCTGGGTCGGTGCTATTCATAGCTTCATCAATCGTAGCTTCAATATCCGCCCGAACATCAGCCAATGATACACCGCCAGCTTTTGCACCAGCTTTCAATGCCTTTTTTATATCTCTTTTGTTCAGTCCTATCATATTCATACCTCAATTCTACTTTTTAAAGCTAATAAGTTTTCCATTGTATTTTACAATGATGAATATGATATAAAACACTCCTACAACAATCAAAATAAGACCTATGTAATAGCCTAATTCAGAATGAGAGATTAAATTGATAATCGGCATAACAAGAATACCAATACTAACCAGTAAAGTGCCTATTCCTATTTTTTTTGTAAACACCTTTTTATCTTTAGGGTCAAGTTGTGTATAATGATAACCATGTAATAAAGTAATATTCTCTTTTATTCCTATTTGATAAGATATAAAAAGTAAAAACAATCCTATAACTATTTCAACAATCAATTCCTCTAATTCCATAATCGTTCTCTCCTTTAATCAAAATAAAATAATTCTTCAAATTTTTTATCTAAAGCTATACAAAGCACTAATGCCAATTTTGCTGTTGGATTGAATTGTCCAGTTTCAATAGAACTAATTGTATTCCGAGAAACCCCGACTAGTTCAGCTAATTCTGTTTGTGATAATTTTTTTTCTTTTCGTACAGTTTTTAATCTGTTTCGCAAAATTAAATGTTCGTCCATTCTATAAACCTATCATTAAAAATTTATAAAAGTAATACCCCATAAATAGAAGAAAGAATAAAGCAATAACAAATTTGGATTTATTTTTTGAAATATGTGCTTCATAACCCATAGAGCCAAATGCCACAGACCCAATAATTGTCATTATGTCATAGTAGGGTTCTTTACAAACTGCTTTAATGAGAAGAATTAAAATGCAGATAAATAAAACAAACATTAAGCCAAAAGATTTCCCTTGAAGTTTAATATGTTTTTCGTATTCATCAAGATATAGATTCTCTTTTTTGTTTTGTGATAGTATTTTTTCTTTATCCATTATATAACGCTCCTTTCAAATAATACCAAGTACACTTGTCATTTATATTATAGCATTCGGTCATTACAAGTCAATATTTTTGCACAGTTTTCTTGTCGTTTTGTAAAAGCGTGCAAATCTGATAAGAAATGCACGCTATATCATTTATCCTACAATCTTCCAGTTACTATCCTTATGTAGCACAAGCTCATACTGCGATACCTGCGTAGACTTTGTCTGATTATCAATGAATTTTACCGCAACCTTGACTTTCACATTGTCGCCGTCCTTTATAAAGATAGGGTTTACCAGTTCAGAATAAAGGTAGTCCCTGCCGATAGGTTCAATCACATTTCCCAATACATAGTAAGCAAGCTCTTTTTCCGTCGCTGTTGGGTACAGCTTAAAGAATGTTTCCAGAAAAGCGGTAGCGTCATTTACCGTATCAGCGTCCACGCTTGCGTCTGCTTCTGGTGTCTTAGGCTCATAGTCTGATTTTTCAACTGCTGGTGCAAGGGTAGGGTTTTGAACGATTACCATATCCCCGTCTGCGTCCACATAGACTTTTACAGTATAGGTTGCTTTCACATTGCTTGTCTGTTCTCCCTCTTTTATCTGCTGATCTACTTCGTAGGTAGCAGAAAAAGTGTCCGCTCCCGATTGCTCGATATGCCATACAATCACATCTGTAACCGTGGAGCTGGTCGGTATATCGGTTCTAATGGTGTCTACATTTAAGTCCTGCAATTCCTTTGTCAGATAACCGCTGATTGCCTGCGTCCTTGCTTCGATAGCTTCTTTGCTGTTATCCCATGTGTAATAGGACTTCGCAAAGTTTTTCACGAAATTTTCTATCCCGTTGGTGTCCTGCAAGCGAAGTTCAATGATTTCTTTTTCATGGGTGGTGTGCTGGTCGATAGCCGTAAAATTCTTATACACCCCAAAGCTCACGCTTGCGACAAGCACCACCCACAACGCAATCACGGTTTTCTTATGTGTGCCTACCTTGACAGTACGCACCTTTTTTTCTTTTGGTTCTTTGATAGTTTCTGTCTGTTTCTTATTCTTCTTAAACATATTTTTCAAGTCCTTTCTATTGTTTTACTCGTCCTGCACCGATTAAGTGCTGTTGCCAGTAACTACTACTTAGGTCTGCATATCCTATCGGGTCGCCTGCGTGGTACATCTGTGTCGGCGAAACAAGAATACCGACGTGTGTTACATACGAACCAGCGTTATAGGTGGAATGGAAAAACACCAAATCGCCTGCTTTTGCCTGCGAGAGTGGCAGATGTTGGGTTGCGTCATACTGTGCTTGTGCTGTTCTCGGTAAGGAGATACCAGCTTTTCCATAGCACCATTGCGTCAATCCCGAACAATCAAAGGAAGTATTCGGGTTACTGCCACCATACACATACTTCCAGCCTTGATATTTCAACGCTTCATTCATTACCTTTTGTGCCAGTTCTCCCGATACCTGCGGAACTGCTAAATACTGATTGACTACTTCCACATAGAACATATTTCCATAGCCATACCGCCAGCCCCCATTCTTAGCAACGGCTATCGGGTTGGTGTAGGTTACTTTCTTTCCACCCGATTTCTCACGGGCGAAGCTCTCTGCAAGATTAAAAGTGTGTTTTTTTCCTTTTCCTGCCACATATCCCACATAGCCACCGCCATAGTTATAAGACTGTATTGCTACATTCAAGTCGTCGATACCTTGATTTTTGCAGGAAGAAAGCAGGGACGCAAAATACTTACACCCCTGCTTGATTGAGCTTTCCGTATCTAAAGAGTTGGGCGGTAAACCCAGACTTTCCGAACTCTGCATAACATCTTCTGCCGTACCACCACTTTCTACTTGAATGATAGCAAGTAGCACATTGACATACTCGGAGATACCGTTTTCTCTGGCGTACTTTTCCACCATAGGCTGATGTTTCAAGACTTCTGCGGATAAGTTCATACCCGTAATGCCAGAAGAAAAGTTGCTGTTCTCATCGTCGCTGTCCGCACTAATCAGCACCCCAAAGAAAAGCACCAGAGAAAAGAGGATAGGAAACAGATTGCCGATAAGAGCGATATGTTTCAGTTTCATTTTTTCTTCTGTCCTTTCTTCGTTACAAGGTTACGAGTTTTCTCTATGGTCTGTTGGTTCTTCTGGACGGTTTGTGTTTGCTGAACCTTTATCCTGCGGTCTTTGGTGTCATTCTGGTGTGTTTCCTGCGATACCACTTTTTCTACATTCTGCCTATGTACTGGCTGTGCAGGCTGGGTCGCTTTTCTATCAGAAGCACCAGAAGATAGCGGACGCTCTTTGATAACATTTGTCTTGACTGGCTCACTTGCTTTTGAAGTGGTCGCTGTGGCAGGGCGTTTCACTTCCTGCATTTTTTCCGCACTCGGCTTTGGAATGGTTGAAGCTGTGGCTGGTCGCTCATGGGGACGGGTAGCTCCCGTTGTCGCTGATCCGTCAGCCTTTCGCTGTGCCTGCCTTGCTTCTTGTGCCTTTTGAAGTTCCATACGCTTGTCAGCGATATTCTGTCTGCGTTGCTCCTGCTTTTCCAATTGTCCCGTCTGTCTGGACTGCTGTTCCTGCACCATGCCACGCTTAAAGTCAGACACGCTGGACTTTGCCTTTTCCTTTGCGGAATACACCGCATAAGCGGTCTGTGTCGGCATATCCTTGATGTTTTCTTTGACAGCGTTTGCCTTGTCTTTCACTTTATTTTTCGTATCTAAGACAGCACCCACCTTTGAGCCTGCACGCTGTCCCATGCTGGAAGTGATATTGCCCCGATTTTCTTTAGAAGCTGTATTTTTTCTTTCAGCCCTCTTGCCAGCAACGGCACTTCCAGCCACCGCACCAGCGACACCGCCCGAAATACCGCCAGCACTTACCGCCCTTGCAATACGGTGTTCCATACGCCTAGCTCTATGTCGCATAAACAGATACGGTCTGCGGAAAATTCTTCGTCCCATGCTTTGACTATCATTAGCGTTCAAAGAGAACATATTCATTAAATCGCCCAGCTTCATATAGATACCAGCAAAACATACTATCTGCAAGAACGCCACCATGAAGAACGGATAGTCCGTGGAAATGTTATAAAACATACTGGAAATGCTGAACGCCACCGTTACAATGAGCGTTATTCCTGCCCGTGTCATAATGGTATTAAACACCCTAACGATTGCCTGTTTTGCCATGCTTTCATAGCTCGGTATCATGGAAAGTAGAAAGCTGATAGGTAAAAACATTGCAAAGATAATAAAAAGTATCTGGCTAAACAACATCATGCCCGTAAGCAAGAATACAAATATCGTTATCCCTAAATTGAAGAACAGTAGGAAGAACACCATACCTAAACGGTTCACTACCTGCGGTATCGTCAGATTGTTGTTGTCGTTGTCCTCGATTTCTGTTTTCACGACTTCCTCTCTGGTTTTCCCGTCCTCGTCCTCTGGACTTGCCGATACAAGAGCTTCGACACGGTCTGCCCCGATTTCTTCTGTGTTGCTGTTACCGAATTGCAGAAGTAGCCACGGCTGTTCCACTTGAATAGAAAATAGGCTGTCCCGTATCAAGTCCACGCTGTCCTTGCCCTCGCTGTCGGAGTTGGGGAGCATGATTTTTGTTCCCAAGTCCAAAGAAGCGGTACTGATGTCTGATGAAAATTCATTTATCTTCTTGATGTAGTCGGGAGCGTAGGCAATAAACGAAGCGGACAGCACGAACACCACCACAAAGTTGATAACAGCGTGAAGTGCCTTGCTGGTTTCCCGTTTAATCAGTCCCGTATAAGCAACATACATTCCCACCACTAAGATAATGAGAAGCAGGAAACCAACATAGAAGCCCGTAGAAGAAAAGCCGTTCTCGGTTACACCTGCAAGGGTCTGTATGCTCTTTCCGATACTGTCTGCCATATCGTTAATAAAATCAAGTTTATAGGCTTCCTGCACCACATAGCCCGTGGCATTGCTTAAATAAAGGCTTATCGTCCAGACAAAGTTGGTAATGCAGTAAAGCCCGTACTGTACCGATTTTCCAATGCCGTCCAGCCAGTTCCACGGCAACCATGACCAGCTATTATCCACATAAAAATCAAGCTGGTAGTTGGAAAGGGGATATTTTGAGTAAAGATTTTCTGCGTTTATGGTATCGTCTACAAGTCCCGTTGCATGAGCCACCGTCCCCAAAAGTGAAAGCAGGATAAGGGAGAGTGCCACCACGAACAGAGCCATTTTGAGAAAGTGAAGTATCTTCCTTTTTGTGAACGCACCTTTTATCCTTTCTTTCATCACTCCACCTCATTTCTCTGTACGGGCGGTCTGGTATCAAAGGCGTGTAGCAGTTCTTCAAAAACTGGGTGTATCTGTACCACACCGACACGCCCGTATAAGTCCTGCAATAAGCATTGTCCGTTCTCCAAATCACGAAGCCGTTTCTGGTTGTTTTCATCGTCCTTGTCGATACCGAAAAATTCTAAGGTCTGTTTTATCTCGTTGATGTCAGTAGAACGGAAAGCGAATTTTAAGCCGATATTGTTTTTCAGACTTTCCTTTGCCACGTCCCCAGAAGATTGTGTAACGAAATAAACGCCTGCCTGCATAGCTCGTCCAGCACGCACCAGCTTGTTAGAGAGCGTTTCTCCTTGTGCCACATTTAAGAACGCCCACGCTTCGTCCAAATCGACAATCTTAAAAATACTTCTGTCCGAATGGATAAAATCAAGGGCAAAGGTACTAATCACAATCAGCATAGATACCGACAATAATTCAATGGTCGTGTATTCTTCAAAGGTCGTGTCCTTATCTGGCAGTACAAGGTCGGCTACTTGAATGATATTGAGCTGGTTATCAAGGCTGATTGCATTTTCCACCGTACCGTCTGAAAACAGCAGATGTGCAAAGTCGTAGTCCGTGAAGCTGTCGATATGGTCTGCGATATTTCTTGATATGGGCGTATCTTCACGGCGTAGCTCGTCTATTACATGGAGCAAGCCCCGACTGTCGCTCTGGGTAACGGAACGAACCGCTTTTCGTAACACGGGGAATTTTTCGCCGTCCCTAGAGGAAATACCCGTAAGGAATGTTAAGATGTCGATTGCCAGACTTTCAGCGTCCTTTACATTCTTCATAATCACGAATGGGTCAAGAAGTCCTGCATTGTCTTTATCGCTGGTAAGATTTACGATATTGATTTCATGGGCGATTTCTGGAAGTGTTTCTTTCCAGTTGCCACGCTCGGCTTTGGGGTCTAAAATGACTGCTTGACCGCCAAACAACACCGAATAATACACCAGAAGATTGTTGCAGAACGACTTTCCACCGCCAAGCGAACCGACAAAAGCAGACGCTAAAGCGTTGGTAACTGTACCTTTTACGCCCTGCGAAGCTAAAGACGGTTGCAGGTACACATTTCTTCCCGTATCAACGGAATAGCCCATATAGATACCCGTAGTTTCCCCTAACTGCTGGGTCGCTCCAAAGCCAAGCCCTGCCAAGAAGTCTGATTTTACATACTGCACATAGTCATTGATATATCGCTTGCTGGCAGGTAAAAATTCAGAATGAAGCCCCAGCATATCCCCAGCAGGACGCACCAGCTTTACATTGAGGTCGTCGTAAAAGTCCTTGACTTCATCACAACGGCGTTTCAGCTCGTCAAGATCGGATGCAGACACCCGTATAACGTAGCTTAACTTATACATACTTTCTTTTGTCTGGTCTAAGTCCGTTTCCAGCTCGTCCACGCTGTCTAATGCGTCCACCACATTTGAGCTGGTTTCACTTCCTGCTTGATAAGCGTGATTGTCAAGGTCTTTCAATTCCTTTTTCTTGTTGCGTACGGTCGTTAATGCTTTTCGGTTCTCCACGATTTCTACATTCATAGAAGTATCAACGGGGAATGTGAATTGCTGTTGCTGGAAATAGAAGATTTCACTTGACGGAAAATCAAGCTCGCCGACAATCGCATTGACGGTAAAATAGGACACATAACTTTCCTTGTCCTCATGTTCCAAGCGTAAATACCGCTGGCTTTCTTCAATCACACACCTTGTCGGACGGATAAGGTCGTAGTATTTTATCAGCGTTTCTTTGTTCAATTTTTTCTTTGGTAGCTGGTACTCATAATCTTCATAAGCGATACCGTCCCTGCCGTAAAGATGTTCCATGAGATACCCAAAATCATTGATTTCCAAGCGACGCACCTTAAAGCGACGGGAGATTTTATTTTCCAGTAACTTTTCCATTTTCATGTAACGGTTGATTTCATCATTCGGCATGGAAACAAAATCATTCATCAGCGTGTGGTTCACTTCATGGAGAAATTCTGTGAACGTCAGCCACGCCGATTTTTTGATGTTCTTCAGATTGAGCTGTTCTTCCGTAACCATGAGCTTAAAGCCAAGAAAAAAGCGGTAGTCCACTTGATTGTCCCCAATCATAGATACTAACGCTTCGGTCTGTTCGTCTATCTTCTGGCAGGCAACTTCCTTTAATTTTCCAGTTACCAGTTTCTTTGACTGTTCCTGCATACTGCGGATTGAGCTTTCTGTGGCAATCTGCAACGCATGAATTTTACCCTCACGGGACTGTGCGATAAGCTGTCGGAAACTGTCATGCACGATAAATTTCTGCTCTGCGGATAGAAAAGAATAGTTGTATGGTATCAGCTCATAGTAGGCGAACACCTCATTGTCCTTGTTCCAGACAAGGTTATTGTCAATATATTTTATCGGGAACATAGTTCACACTCCTTACTGCCGTGATTGTTTTATTCAATATCTGCTTATGCAGTTTTACGGCTTTTCCTGCATAAGTGATTTTTGGTCGCAGGGCATAGGTTATCTGTGATTTCAAAAAGCAGTACGGCTTCTTTCCATCAAAGGTTTTCTGCGACATGAACCAAGTGAGAGCAACGGGAATACCAAAGTATTTGAGAAATGCTCCCTTAATCATGGAAAGTGGGGGAATATCCCCAAACAGAATGATGATAAATTCCGTAATCACAAACCATGTAATCTGTGTAAAAGTAACGGGAAAGGGTAAGTTAAAGTCATTGATTGCATATAAGACTTTTTCCACGTTCCAGATACCCGTGTAGCTTTTAATCTTTTTCAAGTTCTTTCAGCTCCTTTCAAAATAGAAAAGGACAGCCATTTTCAGACTGTCCCTTAAAAGAGAAATACGCTGTCAGTAGCAACAATGCTTGTCGCTGATCTTCCAGCGTTAATATGGTATCTCGCACATACCTCGGCTTGTTTCAATAAAGCAACCGCCCATATCCAAATCTCGCCCGTAGGCTTCATAGTCAATGTAATTCTGTAAGCTGGGTGGAATGTCCCCAAGTGCCTGCAATTCGTCTATGTAGTAGTAGGCAACATCTGTCATGGTTTCACAGTCGGGATAATAGTAAATATCGTCCTTATGTTCCACGACTTCTTCCAGCGTCCCATAGTGGCTGATAAATTCGTCCAGACACTCTACAATATAGTCGGGAAGTTCCTCTATCATTTCATACATCTCATTGAGTTCTTCAATGGAAACATACTCGCCAATCGCAATGGGAAAGTTGTCGGTATCATGGATAGCGTATTCCTCATACTGTTCATTCAAGCCGATTTTTTCTTTCACATCTTCCTCGTCAATAGGAAACGTGAACCAAGCACCGACTAAATAGCCCTCATTGTATTTGCCAAGATTAGCAATATAAACCGCCATATCATCAATCATAAGCACCACCTCATTTCCTACTCTGGCAGTTCAAAGATACCGTGTTCTGTTACTAAAAATTTCCCGTGTTCCTGCAAGTGAGAAGCATAGGCTTCAAAGTCAAAGTAGTATTCTTGACAGTCGTCGGACAGATGTTTGAACGTCGGGTCGTTCATCAGCTTTTGCCTTGCAACATCTATCATGCTTTTGCAGTCGGGATAAACCGTAATCACGTTCCTGCAAATATAAAGTGCTTCTAAATTCTCAAACACCGTAAGTAGTGATACATATTCTTCCTGCATATCACTTGAAAGCTGGCGGTACATAAAATCTAATTCGTTGAGCTGATACACGCTGGTATGTTCGTGAACTTCATCAGCATAAGGCAACACCTTTTCGATAATGCGGTAATCCCCACTTTCTGCACCGACACCTAGCTTTTCTTCAAACTCGGCAACATCTATCGGCAAGTCGAACCAGTATGATATTGTTTCTTCGCCAGTTGTTCCTTTCGTTTCCACCAGCACCCTTGTTTCCTGCATTGTTTCTCACGTCCTTTCTGTTGTTTCATCACATCTTGTAAGGTCTGGTACGACATACCAAACACATATTTAGAAAAATCTTCTAACTGTCTTTCTTCATAGTCGGCAGGGTTCAACCGTTTCATTTCCTGCCACACCTTACGCTTGTAGGAGGGCAGGTCTGAAATGTATTCACAGCCGACTTTTTCCTGCATATCCTTAACAATATCATTCATTTCATCACTCCAATCTGAAATTTTGGCAAGAAAAAAGCAGTCAATCCTAAGACTAACTGCTTTGTGTATATGGATATAATTTGATTAAGTTTTAAAACCAGTTTGTTTTTTCATCTCTAAATTGAGGGTTATCGCTGTGCTGATATGGATTGTAGTTATTGAGATTGCAACCATATTCTTTTAATGATTTGATTTTGTTATCTTCTGTCCATTCAATTAAGGAAATACCGTCAAATTCTTCAACACTTCCCGTATTCATTTCATTTTTAAAATACCATTCTACGACAGTTTGATTTTCTTTATGAAAGAACTGTTTAATATCCCAAATAATGACTTTACCACGAGTATTCCATTCATTAAACCAATGTTTTACTGTTTTAAGATTTTCATATTTAGGACACCAGCTTTCCGTATAAACAACATCTTCTGTAAAAATTTTATCCATTCCTAAGTCTTGCTGTTTCAACCACATATCAAACCATAAACGAATAATTTTCTCTCTCTCATTCAAAATAGAACACCTCGATTACTTCTTTTTTCACATTATAGCACCCATACATCAGCACCACAATAAAATTTTACGCACCTATAATCCTATTGAACAGCTCTAACAGTACATCTTTCACACCGCCAGCATTGAATACCAAACCGACAGCAATCAAGGCAACCACCAAAAAGCCGATAAGTTTGGAAAACTCACGCTTGAAACCTAAGTAGATACCGATAACCACAATCGCCATAAGCACTAAGCTCTGTGCGTTTGATAAAAACCATTGATATAAATTTTGTCCGAAATTCATTTAATTGTCCTCGCTTTCTTCTAATTGTTTCATTTCATAGTCAGCTTCTTTGCCGACATTCAAAATACACATCAAGACTACGCCGATACCCATTCCCATAGATACCAGTAGGAAGTCTTTTAATAATACCCACATTTTTTATCACTCCTAACTTTCCACCAAATCTTTTGCAGGGGTCGTCTGCTGTTTGATTATCATTTCATGCTTTTCTGTGAGCTTTGCCTGCTGTTCGATTGTTTCCATGTAGTCTGTACCGTTTCCCTTATCAATCTTTTTCAGCATTTTCAAGGTTGGTGCTACCTGCCGTTGTACCCACCGCAATGTACGGTCTAAGGTGTAAGGCTCTGGCTTTGTCGTCAGCTTCAAGCTCTGTCTGTTATCGCCGATAAACCAAGCCCAGCGGTCATTGAGTTTCCAGTCATTTTTTCGCTTGTCGGGTTCTTCATCAACAAACCGCACATACTGATTGATGATAGAAAAGGCGGTCTGCTCTGCGTCATAATAGGTCAGCAAATCCTGTACTGCATAGTAAGCACGTTCATTTCTAAGCCGTATCTCAAAACGGTTGATAATGTCGGCTTCTTCAAGCGGTGTCCCTAACTTGACGTACTGCTCATAGTCCTTTTCATAGATACAGAAATACACATCTGATTTCAGAGAACCAAGATAAAGGGTACGTCCCATATATTCTCTGTCGTCCTCTCTGTGCTTGATAAGCTCGCCCGACTGGTAAAACTTATAACTTCTGGACTTTCCGATATATTCCCGTTTCCTGCATTTTTCCGCAAGCTCTGGAATATCCAAAATGCCCGTATGGTCGTTGATAGCAAGGTCGATACGCTTCATCACGCCACCGTCTACTAATGCGTCCATGAGGAAGTCATACCAGCTTCTTTGCTGTGCCAGCAGGTAACTTTCAAACTGCCTGCACCCACGCCCCTTTAACTCTAAAAGGACACCTTTTTCTTCGTCAGCCGACGTATAGATAAAGATGTCCCCCAGAGAATAATGCTCCGTATAACTGTAATGTCCGTAATCTTCATGGAGCATATAATTGATATTCAGTTTTAATATATCTTTGATGATGTGCTGTATATCCAGCGTGGGAAAACGAATTTTTACATAATCAAACAGCATGGTAAGCGGTGCTTCTGGATTGAACCTTGCCAGTTCTTTATGCAGAGTTTCCAGAAGTTCTTTTGACGGCTTCATTTTTCCACTTTCTATCTTGTTGAGATATTCCCTTGTGATACCAGAAGCCAACGCCAGCCTGCCTTGTGAGATACCATAAGCAATCCGTTTCTCCCGTAATTCTTTTATCCATTGTTCTTCATTCAGAACCATACCCCCAATCTGTAAAGTGTGAAGTTTTTTAAGGCGACTTCACAGCCGATTTTTGCTAGAAAACCATGCCAGAAGCCTTATGTTTCCTATGTTTTTTGTCTATTGTCTATTTGCAAACGTACCCCTCTGTTAGATACCGAGGGGTTTTACCTGCTGGCGTGGCTTACGCCACACCAGCAACGGCTAGTCCGTGCCGTCGCCTTTCGCTTCGCACGTCGCCGTCCCGTCCTGCCTTGCTTGTGCAAGAGAGCCGATAGTCTGCAAAAAATCATGTCCTTTCGGGACTAAAGGCGTGTAAAATTCACTTATGACGCTTGTTCCCACATCACAATAGCCACGCCCCTTGATACGCTTCTGAAAAAACTGCTTTTTCACATCTGAACCGAACAGCATACCGTAACCTAATTCACTGATACGCCCAAGTCCCACACGGAAATTGAAGTTATCTCTGATACCGTCCGAGAAATACTTTGCGTCTGGACGCTGGCAGGCAACGATAAGGAAATATCCTGCTTGTCGCCCTAACATGACGATTTTCTTTAACTGGCTAAGTAAGCCCACGCTTTCTTTTGTCCCCAGCATTTCAAAAAATGCTACATATTCATCAAAGATAAGAAAGCAGGGTGGCAGTCCCAGATAGGCATAGTTTTCGCCAGTCTTATAGTTCGGGTGTCGTTTCATTTCCTCACTTCGCTGTACCATGCCCTCATAAAAGGCATGGACGCAATCTATCATTTCTTCTTTAGTATGGTAGATGTTTGGCATGACTGTTCCCAAGTCCGCAAGGTCGCTGTTCTTTGGGTCTAAAATGTAAAGGACAGCGTTTGTATGCAGTAAGGCTTCAATGAGCGTCAGCAGAAAATAGGTTTTACCGCCACCAGTCCCACCAGCGATAAGGGCGTGAGGGAGTGCGTCATATTCCCAGACAAGATTTTTCATCAATCTAAGACAGCCGTTTTCTGCCCGTACTTCATTAATGGTAATGCGGTTCGCTATCATATCATAAAGCAGGGTATATTCAATATAGCCGTCATGCAGGGTCTTGTCAGTCAGCTCGCAATACAAGCCACTTTCCAGCTTATCCTCTAACCGTAAAAGCTGGTCTTGATATTTTCCCAGCGTGATTTCACAGCGGATATGAAGCAAGCCTTTTTCCATTTGATAATAAATCTTTGGAAACCAGACGATTTTTTCCCTTGATCTGCTTTGCAGGTCAGTAAAAAAACCGCTGTCTTGTACGGTATCAGCTTCATACCATTTATTTTCCAGTACCATTCTTGCCAGCTTTTGACGGTGCAGGAGCTTCTTGAAACTGTCGTAACAAAAGCGGTAATACAGAAAAGCGACCAATGCACAAACACCAGTCGCTATCAGTATGGTTATGAAGTTGTAAGGGGAAAGCGTCAAGCCGTTTTCTAACAAGCTGAAATGCTCCCAATCGGTACGCATGAGCTGTTTGATATTCAGTAGCAGAAGAACCGCCACAAATACAAACAGAAGCGTCCCTATGGAAAAGTGGTAGACAAGGTTCTTGTTGCTGGCTCTGATACGGTGTCCTTTGTTTAAAATCATTCTCATAAATCAATCACTCCTTTCTGGGTACGAAAAAAGCAGTCAATCCTAAGACTAACTGCTATGTATGTATAGATATGAAATTGTGAAACTGGAAGTTATCGCTCTGACATATATTTCTGTATTTCATCAGAGGTCAATTTTCTTATCTGCGTATTTGCATATTCTCTGTATTCTTCAATCATAAAAACAGGTTTCATATCTTTGCAAGTTTTTCCTTTGTTCTTTTTTAGATATAACAGCAAGTCCTCACTGTCCGCAAAGATTTTGTATGAAAGTCTGCCATTTTCACTTTTCAGTTCATAAATACCACATGACTTTTTGGTACTATAATCAGCAGTACGCAAATATAATTTTGCAATTTCTAACGATTTAAAAGGGAAATTCCACCGTTGTAATCCACGTTTGGGGTCATGTTCAATGCAAATGCACCTCCCGCAAGTCCCACAAATGTATTGTGTATGATTTTCTAAACAATCCAATGGATTTAAGAGTGGTGTTATTCTATTTTCGTCAACATAACATTCCATACACATTTCAATTTCACTCCTTTTGCAACTTCAAATGTGTTACTTTCTTCATACCCATATTATAACAGTTCCATATATCTGCTACAATAAAAATCTACCCACCAAGTTTATTTTTTCGGTTGTCCCTGCGGTGTATGGTTCTGTGGATTGCCTGCGTTCTGATTGCCTTTATTCTTCAATACAATGTCCTCTGCTTTTACATACCAATCCACATCTGCACCCGTATAGGTCTTTCTTGATACCGTATCGGCTACGGGATTGACAAGCTCCACAACTGCATTGTATGGAAATTCCCTTAACGGTACTTCTGGCGGTACAGACACGGGGATAATTCCACCATGCAGACTACATTTTAAATCATAGATACGTTTTTTAAGCTGGGTACTCGGTGTCCCGTCCTCATTCTGTAAGAACACATCACGCACCGCTGTAAATTTTAATTCTCCAAATGTTTTCTCTTTGTCAATAACAAACCCGTTTGATAATCTCATAAATTCTTCACTCCTTTACTTTTCTTCAACTGCTACAATATCATCAGCGAGCAACACATAATCGGTATGTCCCATATCCCCGATTGCGTAACCTCTGCCATATAACTTCGGATTGACAAGTTTCACTTTCTGTTCATACTTGAAATGCTTTTCGCCAGCCTGCACGGGAATTTCCACCACAACATTTTCGCCTTTCTGTACGTCAGAATAAAGGTTATAGCTTCGTCTGGCTAAGACCCTGCGGTTATTTTTATCTCTTTCAAAGATAGGCTCACTTTCGCCTGCAAATTCAAGAGTTCCAAAAGACTGTGCCATATCTGGCACGACATATTTCATTTCCATATTGTTTTACCTCGTTTCTTTCTATTTTTGATAAGTTTGTTGATAGTGATTTCTTATTCTGGCAGTTAAGGAAGTACCAGCAAGCCCCCAGATAGTAAAGGGTAAAATAAATGCTTACGCACCCTTGACTATCCGTGTTCTTGCAGGTAAGTAGCAGACAAGCCAGAATAAGCGGAAGTCTGCCGACACGGTATCGGCGGAGAACGTGATTTTTCTTTTCTCATACCGTTACCGCCTTATGATTTCTTCATTTTACGGCGTTTGCAGAAGAAGATACCTGCCAGTCCAGCACCAGAAGTCAAAAGAAGTGCAAGCAGTCCGTAAAGGTTTGTGCTATCGCCAGTTTTTGGACTGTCTGTTTTATGCGGTGTATCTGGTGTCTGTGGTGTTTCGGGTTTCTCTGGTTCTTTTGGGACTTTGGTTTTTTCCTTAAAGGTAATCGTCTGTCCTTTGTCCTCAATATCCTTATGCTCGGTAACTTTCTTCGGCTCGTCTGGATTGCTTAAATCGTATAATTCCTCAAAAGTTACAAGTTGTTTGCCGTCAAGAGAAGTAGCGTCAAAGGTAAAGGCAACTTCCACTTTCATAGTTTCGCTGTCAGCAGTAAACGTATAATCACTTTCCACACGTTTCCCGTCAATGATAAGCTCGGCGTTTTCTTCCTTTAACATCTGCCAGCCTTTTAACTGATACTTTGTGCCTTTTGTAAGTCCGTCCAATTTGACAGTATCAACGATTGTAACCTCTTTTCCTGCAAGGATAGTCTTATCGCCGTCCTTGCTGGTTGCTGTGGTATGGATAGAGATTTCTTTTTCGTATTCATCAGTCAAAGTCCCTAAATCAATCACAAGATTATTTCTTGATACTACGATTTCAAACGGTGGGATAAGTTCAAAGCCTTTGTTACTATCAGAGCGTAATTCTTCAATGATATAGGTATCATAAGGTAATGCCCCCTTGCTGTCGTCTGGTTCAGAAGTCCCAAACCACACACCGTCCTCACTGGTCTTGCCTGCGTTTGTATTGTGCTTATGAGAAGCCCAGTCGGCAGAAGTGGAGAATTGCCCGTTATCATCAGTTACCACTACATGATTTTCGCCCGTTGTCTTGCTTGTGATCCTAAAGGGAACATCAGCAAGACGCTTATGTGTGCCTGCACCGATTTTTACGCCCTCAATATCTCCACGCTTAATCTGATTATAAATAGAATGGGCTTTTTCTGTTAAGTCCACGATTTTTCCATTTTCTGTGATTGTAAAATCAATCGGTTTTGCACCGTCAGTTAAGTAACCGTCGGGAGCTTCACTCTCAACAATACGGAATTTTCCATAAGGTAAGAGGTCAGAAGAAGTAGAAGCGATACCCTCAATATCTGTACGAATAGTTTTTACGACTTCATTTTTCTTATATAGCTTGCCCTCAACTAAAACAGAATTATCATTTAAGGAAATGATGTCAAAGACAGTATCTTTCAGAGTGGCACTTCCTTGTGGCTTTGTATCGCCCGTTTCTAAATCTCGTTTCTGAATTTTGACACCGCCACGGATAACCTTGTCTGATACGGAAAACTGGTTACTTCCAGATAATACGGCAAGGTCTCCGTCCTCGGTAATCTGTGTTACATATAAGCCCTTAATCTGTTCGGACTTATCGCCAGCCTGCATATATGCACCGTCCAACAAGTAGCCGTTTGGAGCTTTTGTTTCCTCAATGGTTAGTGTCCCAAGTGGAAGAACCGCCTTACCGCCCTGCATATAGAAGTTGTCGCCAGATACCTTGTAAGCGTCCGCTAATTTTGTGATGTAGTGGGTTGTTCCGTCGCTGTCTGTTTCAGCGATTGTCTTTGTAACCCATGTACGAGTAACTTCGGCAGGGAGGTTGTTTTTGTTATAGAAGCCAGCATAATACTTCCATGTAAATTCCGCACCTGCTAAAGAAGCGTCCCCTTGCGGATTGTCTTTCTGTGTTTCCATATCAATCTTGAAAAGCTCAATCAAAGTGTCTATTACTTTTGGTGTATCTGATACTTTCAAGGTTGCTGTCTTTCCAGCTTCAACCTTTAAGGAATATACAGTTTTATCCACTTTATATCCTGCTGGTGCGGATAATTCCTTGATATAGACTGTGCCAGCCGTTACCTCTGCAACATCTGTATTTCCGTTTTCATCAGTCGTAAGGGTGGCAAGCTGTTTCGTGCAGTCCTTATCAGAAAAGACACCATAGGTTGCACCTGCAATAGAGTAATTCCCGTTACCGTCTGTAATGCTGGTATTACTGGAAGTCTTTTGCAGTTTCGCATTTCCGACATTCAGTTTCGCCCAGAATTGCCCTAATTCCTGCCCCTCGCCAGAGTAGATATAACCGCCACATTCATAGCGTCCTTTATTTTCTTTGACAAAGGCTCTTGCACCAGCGAAAACTTCGTCCTGCGTAGCCTTTGGTATTTCATCATAAGAAGCTCGCACGTTATCACATTGCCAGCCAAGATGTACGCTTAATCTCTGCCAGACCACACATTGTTCCAACAGATAGACTTGCTTGTAGTTCAATTCCTTGTGAGTTTCGCCATACTGTTTGACATACCCTAAGGATAACGCCACATCTGAAATCTGGTCGGCACTCATGCGTGAGCTTGCGTCAGCTCTGGTCTTGTAGCCGTTCTTAAAATCTGTATTGATGTCAATACAATAGGCAGTTTCGCCCTCGACTTTCATATAGCCCTCATTGAATGTCGAACCGATAGAACCGTCATTCATTACTTTTTCAATGATACCGACACGCTCCGCACTTTCCGTCCAGTATTGCTTGCTTTCTGCATGAACGGGTGTAGTCGGTAAAGCAGTAACGACAGTTGCAAGAGCTAAGAAGCCCATACACAATCGTTTCCATGTCTTTTTCATAAATCTAATGCTCCTTTCATTTTTGGTAATAAAATAGCCGTCCAATAAGAACGGCTGGAAATAGAAAAGGAACGTCATTTTAGGCGTTCCATAGTCTATAAAATATTCAATTTTTTTACTGATGTGTTACTCATCAAAATCTCAAATCAAGGTTATTTGACACCAATTTTGACACCAAATTTTTGTATATTGACGATTTTTGATGAAATGTGATAAATTCATAAAACCCGTAAAAAGCCTGTAAATAAGCACTTTACGGCACTCTATGAACTAAGACAAAAGCTACGCTGTAATAACAAGAGGTGAGTGCTAATTTTTTGTGAAGATTTTGTGAACGCTACGAGCCATGCAAAATGGTGAAAAAAGACGCCCTGCTAGTTTACTTGCAAAGGCGTCTTTTTTTGCTATTTTATAGGGCGACAGCCCTACAGCGAGGGAATTCTTTCCCGAGCTGTGCATGGCGTAACATTCTCTTTCGCACTCGATTTTCTTGATTTGACCACATTTTTACGACAAATTCTTGGAAAAATATATTCGTCTGATTTTCTTACCACATTTTACGACAACGGCTTATGGTTTATACCACAGCAGGTACAGTTTCCGGCAGATTCATTTTAGACATCTCATTTTCCACGTGAGACTTCTCTGCAATATGATTGTAGACATTCATTGTAATCTGTGCATCTGAATGTTCTTCGCTCCGCTACGGTCGGTGCTAAACGGATGTCCACTGGACATCCAGCACCCCATCACATACTGCATAACTTTGGGATTGACATTGTTCTCACCCAATCTGGTACATCCCGTATGACGAAGAGTATGCGATGAAATAGAAGGCATCAGGTTCAGCTCTCTCTGTTTACGGAACGCATCATATACCATCTGTGTCATAGGAATGTCTCTGATTCCTGCATCCGTTTTGGTTTCTGAATCATGGAAACAATATCCTTCATCACCTTCATAATACACAAGCTGTCCACCTACATGGATCTCCCGATTCTTCATATTCTCCACCAGGTAATCTACAATCTCCATATCCCGGACACCTTTCACATTCCCTTTTGCATCAAATAAGTGAAAACGGCTCAGTTCCGGTTCTTCTTTTGGATTTCGCTCAAACCGAAGAATATACTGTTCCAGTAATTTCTCAACTTCTTTCTGATTATCCAGTTTGCCAAGATACTCTTTCTCTTTGAACAACTGCCAGCCTGCTTTTCCATCAAGACCAGCGTCTTTGAAAAATGTCAGTAACTTATCATTTACCCACTTCACTGAACAGGAAGCCACATAATGATAGGCACACTGGCAACTTCCAGTAAACTGAATAGCTCTCATTTCTTCTATAAAGGAATCTGCACTGAAATAATATCCGTCATCTTCCTGCACCAGACAAAGTGCCTGATAACCTGACATCACAATGTTCAGTGCGATATCCTGATTGTCCACCAGAAAGATATAGGTCTGTGCTGTCCCTTCTGGATTGGTTTCCATATAATGCTTCAAAAACTTCTTGTTCAAACTTATCACTTCCTTTCAGGCAAAGAAAAAGACGCAAGCCATATTTCTATGACTCACGCCTTTCTCTACTCATATTTTATAAATCTTTATTTTCTTTGTCTTCTTCTTTCTGTAGATAATAAAATCTCTTCTGAATTTCAATCTCTTCTCGAAGCTGTTCTTCTGATGGAAGGCAAGTTTTATATTTAGATGCAAATAATTGTTCGTGCCCATGCAATATAGAATATTTTGCAATATCTTCGTCTGTATCAGAACATAAAATAATGCCTAATGTTGGATTATCCCCTTCATTTCGCTTCATTTCATCATACATACGAATATACATATCCATCTGTCCCACATCCTGATGTGTGATTTTCGACGTTTTTAAATCAATCAATACAAAACACTTCAAAATGTAATTGTAAAAAACAAGATCAATGTAATAATCTTCTTTTTCAGTTCGAATATGCTGTTGTCTCGCTACAAATGCATATCCTTTCCCCAACTCCATGAGAAATTTTTGAATATGCGTGATAATTCTCTGCTCCAATTCACTTTCTGTAAAGTCTGTATTAGAAGATAGTCCAAGAAATTCTGCTATTACTGGATTTTTGATAAATTCCAGCTTATCAGCCTGATAAGTAGCTGTTAGTTCTTTCATTTCTTTTTCTACAGGTTCTGTATTTTGAGACATGAGCATGCGGTAATAATACTGTGAAGAAATATTCCGTTGCAAAGTCCGAACGGACCATGCTTGCTCCTGTGCCTCTTTTGCATACCATACTCGTGCCTCTGGTGATGTTTCCTGAAGCAAAATTCTATAATGCGTCCATGACAAGGGACGCCCAGACTTTGGACGCAGTGAGTCCAAAATTTGAGGAAATTCCTGATGAAATTTCATATATTTATAAAGACTACTAAAGTCAAAGCCTTTGCCATATTTTTCTTTTAATTCTGATGATAGCTTTTTCATAGTTTTTTTGCCATAGTCCGCTTTTCCATTTTCATTCAGACACTCTATAGCAATTCGTTTTCCCAACAACCAGTTCCTTTGAACCAGAATTGTATCGACAGCCGCATACGCAATACTTTGTGCACTCTCCACGATTTCACATGTATCAGCAAATAAATCTCCTGTTTCATGGTAAGCAATCATACTTTTATTTAATTTTGGACTCGGTGAATCCAAACTTGTTTTTTCTTTTTCAGAATGTTTTTTTTCCATCAAAGCAACCTCCTTTTCGATAATTGTTGCGACACTGTCGCAACTTTTCCATTTTGAAGTTCCAGATTGATACCTCAAAACGATTTCTTTAAATCTCCAAAATCTATGTTCTTATTTTACCCCAACTCTTTCATTCTGCCTACTGCTATTTCATGTTCACATATAATAATGAGGTCGCAATCCACGACCTCATCCCCTTCATTTAAACATAAATTAATTTCCTGAGAATAATCTCTTTCGCAATTGCTCTGTGCTGATTAGCAGCTCTTACCCATGCCATTTGATCTGCTTCTTTATCCCGCAGTGGTTCTTTTTCTTCCAACTGTTTCAGAATTACCTCTTCCCGTTCTCTGGCTGCCTTATCTACTTCCAGAAGATGCTCTCCAATGGTGTCCTGCAGAAGCATCACCTGATAAGTTTAATTTCGATGGTTCTTCAGATAATCTCTGCGAAGAAAACCATACTTGCCAAGTTGCTTCGCTGCCTGCGTTCATTTTATTAGCACTCTCCATTTCTCATCATTTTTTGACCACAAATTTACGACATTTACGACAAATCTGACACTGCTTTACAATACCAGACAAAATGACTGATGCCCCGGAAAGCCTGTAAAACAGGCACTTCCGGGATACACAAGACAGGACAAAAATCAACTTCCATTATCAAGTGATGAGTGCTAATTAATTTGCATTGCTCAGTCTACAATCCCCAATAACCAGTCTCTGGCATTAATACGTCGAATTCCCTCATATTGTTCTTCTGGTTCTTCATCCATTGTTAAGATAATCTTTGGATAATGATCTCGTATCGCCTGTAATGGTCTTAATTCTCTCAAAAGTGTATTTTCATCTCGTACAGTCAGTGCCACCTGGAAATATACCGTTCCCTTTTTATTCTGTGCCACAAAATCCACTTCATATGAATCGATTTTTCCAACATACACATCATATCCTCGACGTAACAATTCCAGATAGACTATATTTTCCAGAACATGTCCTGCATCTGCCTGCCTCGAACCTAAAAGCATATACCTCATTCCAATATCAACTATATAATATTTTTCAAGAGTTTTTAAATATTGTTTTCCCTTTATATTATAACGTTTTGCCTGATATATAATATAGCTCTCGCTAAAAGCCTCCAGATATTTTTCCACCGTTTTTGTATCAATTTTTCGCCCTTCTGAGGTCATCGTATCTGCAATTTTTTTTGATGACAATGGATTTCCTATATTATCAAACACAAATCTTAAGACACTCTTAAGCATCATAGTATCTGTGATTTTTTTCCTGTTTATAATATCCTTTACAACAATCGTATTATAGATTCCCTCCAGATAATCTCTGATCTCATCTGGCTGATTTTTTAATTCCAGTGTAAACGGAAATGAACTATTCTGCAAATACTCAGCATATTTGATTCCTCTGTCATTCATACTGCCAGTACTCTTCATATATTCCTTAAAAGACAACGGCAACATTTCAATCTGAATATATCTTCCTGAAATCATAGTTGCAATCTCACTGGACAACATATATGCATTGGAACCAGTCACATAAATATCTATGTTTTTTTTAATATAAAGACTGTCCAGCACTTTCGGAAAATCTGTTACATTCTGAATTTCATCAAGGAAAATATATGTCATTTTTCCATCAATCAGACGTTCCTTTAAATATTTATATAATTTCCTGTAATCTGTCAGTTCTTCATAATCAAGATCTTCAAAATTAATAGAAATAATCTGTTCTTCCTCAATCCCATGCTCTTTTAAATAATTGCGATAAATTTCCAGGAGCATAGATTTTCCACAACGTCGTACACCTGTAACAATTTTAATCAACTGCTTATCTTTCCAGGCTATCAGTTTTTCTAAATATTCTTTTCTTTCTATAATCATAATAATGCTCCCTTCTTTTTACTAATTATATTCCAAAAGCGATATAAAAATCAATAGTTTTTGGATCGCAATCCTAAGACTATTGATTTTTATATTTTTATCGGAACAAGAGTCAACTTACTATCTGTTTCTGCGTGAATCAATATTTTTTTACTGTATGATTCGCCTCCACATAGCTATCATTTTCCCCTGAGATATCGTTTTAATAAGAACGTACAGAAATATGGGAATGTGTAAATCCCGTCTTCTATTCCAACATTGCTGTCTGCAAGTTTTATTCCCCAGTGAATATCTCCATAAGAATCACCGGATATCAATTGCCTCAATGACTTAGACCGGTTCCTGTTCGCCTTCACTTCTACCGGAACCAGCTCATCCTTTGTTCTTACAAAAAAATCTTCTTCCAAGGTAGCATTTTCTTTTTTATAATAATATAGTCCAAGCCCCTGTTTCACAAACGCCTCTGCTACAAAATTTTCATATAAAGCACCTTTGTATACTCCAAGATTTTTATTCGCCCGAAGGTCTTCTTGTGCTTCCTCATCTAATGAAGCAATCAGCAATCCTGTATCTGGATAATAGATTTTGAATTTTGAGTCATCATGATTTCCCTTTAATGGGAGCTCCGGATACTGCAGACAATAGCATACAGAAATCACACCTGCATCTTCGAGCCAGGTTATACATCCCATATATTCTCGACTTCTGGCTTTTTTATCTATTTTACTTAATTGAAATTTTTTATTTTCTTTTGCAAGCTGTACAGGTACGTTCCGATAGACGCTTACAATTTTAGTCTGATCCAGACCTTCAGCGTATTTTCTGATATCCTCTTCATAATCCATCTGGATCTGTCTCTGGATTTCCAGAGTATCTGTAAAAAGATTCCTTTCAATATATACTTTTACTACTGCAGGCATACCGCCAAGTACACAATATTCCAAAAACAATTTTTTATAGACTGATAATTCGGTTTCTGAAAATGGAGTTCCTGTCTGCATATGTTTCAGGATATCTTCAATGTGCTTCTCTGAGTATCCTTTCGCCCACAGAAATTCTTCAAAATCCATCGAAAACATTTCATAATCTGTTTTATATCCCACACTGTTACTATGAATTTTTCTGTAATTGATTCCAAGCAAAGAACCACTGCATATGACATCAAATCTTCCGTCTATACTAAATGACTTCAGAGCAGTTGCAATATCCGGAAACTCCTGTAATTCATCAAAAATAATCACAGTGTCACCTACTATAAATCTTTTTGATGTATCTATCATAGAAATATTTTTTATAATATCTTCAACAGCATATCCGTCACTTAATATTGTTTTATATTTAGGTTCCAGAACAAAATTAATACTCACAATATTACTGTAATTTTGTTCTGTAAAATGATTAATAGATTCCGTTTTTCCAATCTGCCTTGCACCTTTTATAATTAACGGAAGTCTTTCTTCATTTTTTTTCCACTCTAACAGATACTCATCTATCTTTCTTTTTAAATACATAGAACCGCCTCCTTCTTCAAAGCTATCACGTTTTATGAGGATTTGTCAATTTATTTTTCACGTTTTATGAGCCTTTATTCATAATATTTTCACGTTTTTAACTCAATTTCTCATCTTCGCACTACATCATAGACATTCCATCTCCACATACAGAAAAATGTCCCAGGTTAGCTACCAAGGACATTTTTCGTGTTTTTATACTTACAATATACAATTTTTTAGTCATACCGTTAGAGTTCACTTGAAACAATACTATTAACTCACCTCACGTAATAGCTTCAAATTCTCTTTATTTATCCTCTGAATGTAATGCTGCAAAATCTCCATTATAAAGTCGACTGTCTTTATACTTATAAAACGGTGCATGGAAAAAATGAACCTTTTCAACTTTTGCCTGTAATTCACCAGATAAAATCATTTCCCCACATGTCAGTGTTTCTTCTGCTTTTTCAATTGGAATCAGACAATGCCCACCGCCACAGATGTCAAATGAATCTTTTCTTGCAAAAATTCTTTTTCCAGCCTCATACCATTCCTTCAGTAAAGCCTCTCGATCCTTGGCCGGAGCACAGATCAGTTCCAAATCATTTACACTGTCACCGGAAAACAAAATTCTATCCTCTTCATCCAGAATACATACAGATCCAGCCGTATGTCCTGTCATCTCATATATAACTAGCTTTTTATCTCCAAGGTCAAAAATGTCCCCTTCTTTCATAAAACGAAACTCTGGTTTCTTATCATTTTTTAGTTCTTCCGCAATACTCAAGCTTCCAGGTGCAACAGCACCGGCACTTTCCATATTCTTTAAATATCTTTCTCGATCTTCTACCTTTATATTCAGCGCAGCCTGATAATCTCTTTCATTAATATAAGCCTCTATAAACTGACCACATCCGCCAGCATGGTCTACATGTCCATGAGTAATCAGCACAACATAGGGATTGTCTACCAAAGACTCTACCAGCCCCTTAAAATCACCGATTCCAGTTCCTGCATCAATTACTGCAGACATTTTACTACCCTTTACTACATACATGGCATTCAATCCACTCTCATCAACATGCCAAACACCTTTTTTTATTTCATTTACAGTCCAACACATATTTTCTATCTCCTTTTTCCGTATTAACCGTCACTATTCATCACAGCCAGTAAAACTTAACCTTTCACCGCTCCCTCAGTTACACCTTTAATAATGTGCTTCTGACAAAGAACATAAAAAATAATTACCGGAATAATTGCCATAACAAGCGCCGCAGAACCAAGATTCCATTTCTTTGTGTAAGCACCAAAGAACAGATAAGTCCGAAGAGGAAGAGTTTGCGTTCCACTTCGGTTGATTGTCAACGATGGGAGTAAATAATCATTCCAAAGAGACATAACATTCAAGATTGCAACGGTTACTGCAATTCCCTTAATCAGGGGCAACACAATTGTAAAGAATATTCTTGGCTGGCTGGCACCATCAATTGACGCAGCCTCTTCTAACTCTACCGGAACATTTTTCATAAATCCATGGAACAAAATGATCGACATAGAAGAACCAAATCCAAGATTTACAAGCATCAGTCCTGGCATATTAATCATATTTAATTTTCCCATTTCTGCCAGTAATGGAAGCATAACACACTGAAATGGAACAAGCACTGCAACAGAAAAAATGGTAAATATCAGTTTGCTTGTTTTTGTCTTATATCGTACCAGTACCCACGCTGCCATAGAACAGCAGATCACGTTTGCAACCGTTACCGTACAGGTTATGATCAGGGAATTTTTGATGGCATTCAGGTAATCCAGTTCTTTGAACGCTGAAATATAATTGTCCAAATTCAGTGTCTTAGGAAGCTGGAGAACACTAATATAAATTTCTTTTAAAGATTTAAATGAGTTAATAAACAATAATAAAATCGGGAAGATAAAAAATGCTGCCAGTATAATACAACACAAGATAATCACTGTTTTAGAGATTATTTTTTTCCTCTGCATTACATCTCCACCTCCTTAGATTTGGTAAACATCAGCTGGCTTACTGTAATAAGTGCAACTACAACAAGGAAGATAATTCCTTTTGCCTGTGCCATTCCATACATGTTTCTTGAAAATGCTGTATTACAAATATCCATAGTAAGCATTTCTGTAGATTTCGCCGGGCCACCTCCAGTTAAAGTCAGATTCTGGTCATACAGTTTAAAACAATTTGTAAGAGTAAGGAAAAGTCCAATAGTAAAAGCAGGCATCATCAATGGAAGCTTAATTTTCCAGAAACACTGAAAAGAACTTGCACCATCAATTCTCGCAGACTCCAATAGATTTTCCGGAATATTCTGTATCTGTGCAATGTAGATCAGCATCATATATCCACTCATCTGCCATACAACAAGAATAACCAAACCCCAAAAACCTGTAGACTTAGTAGAAAGCCAATCACAAAGCCAGTTAATTCCAAGAAGCTCTCCAACACTGTCAAATACATCACAAAAAATAAACTGCCATGCAAATCCTACCAGCACACCACCTACCAGATTAGGCATAAAGAAAATACTTCTAAATAAATTTTTTCCCTTTATATTCTGAGTTACCAACATAGCAGTTGCAAATGCAACCGCATTTACCGCTATCACTGTTATAATTACAAATTTAAAAGTAAAAACAAAAGCATTTTGAAAGTAAATATCATGAAATGCACTGATGTAATTGTCCAGGAAAACAAAATCACAATTTGAATGGAGTCCGTCCCAGTCTGTAAAAGAATAATAAATACCTGTTATTGTAGGAATTACAACAGCAATACAAAAAGTAATCAAACAGGGAGCAAGAAAAAGCCAGAATATTTTTTTCGATTTACGCATATCGTTTCCTCCATAAAAGGACAGCCAGAGTGTTTTCCGGCTGTCCTGAAATTTTTCTTTATCTCATTTCTGCCCAGTTTGCTTTTGCTTCTTCAACAACAGCATCCCACTCTTTTTCTCCGGCAATATAGCTCTGGATTCCAGCGCCTAATAAATCAGACCAACCATCTGGATAACCACCAAATACTAATGAGAAAGTATTTCCTTCTTTTGCATATGGTTCACATGCAAGACTGATTACGTTTTCAGATGGAAAATCTGCAAAATTATCAAATGGAAGACTGATATTAGAAGTAATTAATGCTTTTCCTTCATCAGACATAAGCAGCCAATTTACAAAATCTTTTGCAGCAGCTTTTTTTGCATCATCTGAATTCTTGTTGACAACAAAATAGGAAGCAATACCATAACAGATATTATCTTCGTCCACTCCCTTTAAAGGCATTGGAAGAACGCCAATGTTCTCACGAAGTTCCGGATCAATTTCATCGATTACAGGAGCAACCCACTGCCCCATCTGAATAACAGCTGTTTTTCCAATACAGAAGGAACCGCCCATTGCACTATCATAATCAACTCCAACCAATGCTTCTGGTTTGTCTGCATCAGGAGAATATTTTACCATCAGATCAATATAGTCCTTTAATGCATCTGCATATTTAAAATCAAGAGACTTCGCTTTATAAGTTTCAAATGCAGTTCCAAACTCTGCCTGAATTGCCGGATTTGCACCATGATTTGCAAGTACCCATGATTCTGCCGCCGGAAGTGAAACAACTGCTTCAAGATCTGGGAACTGATCTGCAAGTTCTCCTGCATCAATAGCATCCTGAACTTTGCCAAAAGCTGCATCAATATCATCGTAACTCTTTAATGTAGAACCATCAATGCCACAAGCCTCAAAAACAGCTTTGTTATACAGCAGACCATAGCACACTACACCTGATGGTGCACCAACTATTGCATCCCCAACTTTACAGTCACTGACATTGTTTTCATATATATGCTCCACCCATGGCTGGTCACTAAGATCTTCAATCATATCGCCAAATGTATCAAAATCTGATGCACCTTCCATAACCACAAGATCCGGTGCCTGACCACTTGAAATTTCAGCCTTTAATGTAGAACACCAGTCTGTACCGCCGCCAACAAGTTCAAGATTAATTTTCACGTTCGGATGAACTTCATTGTAAGCAGCGATTTCCTTCTCATACAGTTCTTTTCCTTCTACAGAATAATTATAATATGTAATCTCGGCATCCTCAAGCTCTTGATATTCATAATCTCCGGATGACTTTCCTTCTGCGTACACTGCAGATACATTTCCGGCAAATAAACCTGCTGTTGTTGCCATTGCCAACAAGGTACTGATTACTCTCTTTCTCATAAATAAAAACCTCCTGTTCTTTGATGTCTTTATTATATTCTCATTTATAGTATTTTTCGATTCCAGAATAATGACATCCTATACCAAATTTTTTACCACCTCTTTTTTTCCGAATCTCATATGTTATAATAAAAAAGCAGAATAATTTGATACATTTATAAGAAAGAGGTTTGTATGAAACAAAAAATAACTCGCCCCGTCAGTATTCGAATCAAATACACACGTTATGTGATTCCTATCTTACTAATCACATTTCTCTCCATCGGAGCAATTGATACCATATTTTATTTTCATTCTGTGAAGGAATCCTCCGAACATGAACAAACAGCCTACTCTAATACGGCGCTCACATCACTGGAATCCTATTTTTCTCAGTTTACCTCCGATTCCAGTATCTTTTTCTATAAAAATGCAACACAGAACAATCTTATAAATATAACACAGGATGATGGGCTGGAATTCCAACAACTTTTATTAAACGATGCTCCCTATTATCCTTCTTTAAGCATGAACTATTCAGATAATGTATTTTTTATCACTAACAACGGAAAGCTGATTTCAACAACCAACTACTCATCACAGCTGGTATCCGATCTTTCTCCCTCTTACATTACAGAGATTCTGAAAAAAGGTGATGATTTTCACGGATTACCTTTTCTCTTTGGGAGTACTGATGATTCAGATAAATTGTACATATGTAGAAATATTTATCAATGGACTGGAAAAACTGAAACTACAGGAAAGAATCGTCTTGGTACACTAATCGTAGAACCCAAGGCTACTGTTTTTGACAAAATCTTTTCCCTTAATAGTAACGTGTACCAATTTGTTTTAATTGATAATAATCATCATATTTTTAGAAATACTACTGAACTTTCAGAACAGAACATTTTTGAGCTCGTAGAAAATAAACGTCTGAATACACAGACGTATAAATATACAGCATCTTCTTTTTCCACCAGCATAAATAATCTGCAATTATTGCTGATAACTAATCAGTCATTAGTTTATAAAAATGCCCGGATGTTTGTAATCCTGTTGCTTTTCCCCTCTATTCTTGCTCTGATTGCAATCATCGGAGCAACACGCTTTATCTCCCGGAGCATAGCAGATGAATTTGACTATTTTATGGAAAAACTGAATAAAACAAAAGCGATCAATAATGATGCATTTATCCATATGGAGAGTTCCATTGAATTTTCCCAGTTATCCAATGTATACAATCAGACTCTTTCACGTATCCATGCATTATCTGAAAAGATCCATGAACAGGAAATTCTTACAAAAAACATTGAAATTGAGAGCCTCCAGGCACAGATCAATCCTCACTTTCTTTACAATACTTTAAATTGTATTTCCGGCCTGGTAGATATGGATAGAAAAGAAGAATGTCATCATGCTCTGACTGCACTTGCAGATATTGAACGCATGTCCCTGAAAGGCAAGCCATTCAGCACCATAGAAGAAGCTTTGTATTATGTAAAAGAATATACCTATATACAGAAGCTCCGTTTCGGAGATAATCTGTCCATTTTAATTGATATTCCCAAATCACTATACCATTACTATATTCCCAAACTGATCATCCAGCCTCTAATCGAAAATGCAGTGATCCACGGAACATCAAAAATCTCTGACAAAGGTATCATTGCCATTCTTGGAAGTACCAATGGTACCAACCTTCAGATTTGTGTAAAAGATAACGGTCCAGGTTTTTCCCGGGAATTTCTTGAAGATTTTTCCAAAAGTTTTCAGCAAAAGCCAGCCACCTCTTATGGCATTTACAATATTGATAAACGACTAAAGCTCTATTACGGCGAAGATCATGGACTGATCCTACAGAATAATGAAAACAGCGGAGCATGTATCATAGTCCGCCTTCCTTTGAAACTAGTAGAAAAACCAATTGAGAAAGCAGGAAATTTGAAATGAAAATATTACTTGTTGACGATGAATCAATTGCACTTCAGACCATGGAAAATATAATCCGGCAGTCTGACTTTAAATCCCATACCATCCTGACAGCTTCTAATGCAGCAGATGCCTGGACCATCATTCAGACAGAGAATCCAGATATTCTGTTTTCGGACATTCAAATGCCCTGTGAAAACGGAATTAGTCTTCTTCAGAAAATATCCGAATCACAGCTAAAACTGCTGGTCATCTTTGTCTCCGGATACTCTGAATTTTCTTATGCACAGGCAGCTTTGAAATATGATGCTTTTGATTACCTTCTCAAGCCACTGAACAGTGAGGTATTTCTTTCCTGTCTAAAGAAAGCCATAAATGCAATTCAGGAACAGGAAAATATGGAAAAGCAGAAAAAAATACTTTCCAAATTTTTTAAGGAAAATCAAAGTCTTTTGAAAAAACAGTTTATAGAAACTTTGCTGATTAATCCTGTTACCAGTTTTTCACCAGAACAACTCCGACAATGTCTCTCACTTGGTCTAAACCCGGATCTATTTTATTTAATTGGGGTTAAGTGTAACACTACGAACAGGATGAACATCCTCCAGAATCAGGAATACTATATTTCTTATTCTCTGTCTAAGAAGATCAATAAAGATTATGAGGGCATTGCATCCTGTTATATTGGAAACATTGTATATATTCTCATGCCTATTACATCTGCTGATCCTATTGCTGAAGCCAAAAGTCTGGCCCATTCACTTGTCTGCTATACCAGGGAAAAACTTTTTTCTTCTATCACAATCGGAATCAGTGAACTTGGCAATTCTATTCAACAGTTTCCAAAGCTCAATAAACAGATACAGTATTGCTTTTCCTATAAAGCTTCCGATATTGTTTCACTAGAAGACAGCATTTTATTTTTTGCAGAAATAAATGATTACAATTCCAGTATTATTGAGATTAACGAGATCATTTCCAATCTGATCAATGCCATTCAGACACGTAATCTTTGTGATGCGCTGGAAATCGGAGATGCTTTTTTTTCACTGATACAGAATGAAAATCTGCTCAATCAGCAGGATGCTATCAAACTAGTAGAATTAAACCTCCATATCCAGCTTAAAAATTTCCTGGATGACTCTAAAGATAGTAATTACCTTACTACTCCGATCACACGCTATTGTATGGAACAACCTTGCAGCGAACACAGCAGAACTGTTTTTTCCAACTGTATTAAAAACATCATCCAGGAGCTGTCCAGTGTCACCACACGAAACACAGGGATAATCGTTAATGCTGTTATAGAATACATACATAAAAACTACGAAAAACAAATTGGATTAAATGATGCCGCAGAATTTATAAACCGTAATAGCTCCTATATTTCCCGATTACTCAAGAAAGAACTTTCCATGGGCTTTTCACAACTTCTCACAGAACGCCGAATGGAAGCCGCTAAGGATCTTCTTGCCCATACTACCATGAAAGTATCTGATATTTCAGAAAAAGTAGGCTATACTTCTACCAAGTATTTTAACCAGGTTTTTTATGCTAATTTCCAGATGACGCCTACAGATTATCGTTTTATCATGAAACAGTTGTAACATTCTTTCAAAGACCGCCCACCAGAAATATATCCTAAGAGACTGTCTGACAAACAAAAGGTGCTGACCTGGTTCTGATTCCTACTGTCCCCCAGGTAGCACCTTTTAAAATGTTTAATGTTAATGCTTTTACTTTCCACAGCACCCCACAATGGTTTTCTCCACATCTTCTATCTGAAATGGTTTTGCCAGGTGTGCAGTCATGCCGGCTGCGAGACATCTTTTGGCATCTTCCTCAAATGCATTTGCAGTCATTGCAATGATCGGAATTGTTTTTGCATCTGCCCTGTCCATGGCACGTATGGCTTTTGTTGCTGCAATACCATCCATAACAGGCATCATGACATCCATTAATATGGCATCAAAAATTCCCGGAGGATTACTTTCGAAGTACTCCACCGCCTGTCTGCCGTTTTTTGCAACTGTAACCTTCGCACCGTCATCTGTCAGCAGCATTTCTATGATTTCAGCATTAAGCTCATTATCCTCGACCGCCAGCAGATGCAATCCACGAATATCATATTGCTCTGCAATTTCCTCATCCTTTTTCTGTTCCCGGGCAATCTCAAAAGGAATGGTAATGACAAACACAGATCCAACTCCCACCTGACTTGTCACTTCAATACTTCCATTCATCTGCTCAATCAAGCCTTTAGTGATCGCCATTCCCAGACCGGTTCCCTGATAAACACTACGGGCATCTGTTTTTTCCTGTGAGAACGGATCAAAAATATGACTCAGGAACTCCGGACTCATCCCTATACCTGTATCAGAAATCGTCCATCTGTATGTACAGATCCCATCCTGTACATCTGCAGCCTCCATTACCGTAGTAATCTTTCCTCCCGGCCGGTTATACTTAATACAGTTTCCATAGATGTTCAGAAAAATCTGGCGAAGATGCAGTGAGCTTCCATAGACATAAGGATAAGGGATATTCTCCTTATTTTTCTCATAAATCCACTGAATATCCTCATCTGCTGCCTTGTGAGTGATAATACTCTCAATCTCATAGACCAGATCTTTCAGGCAGATATATTCATGAGTCAGAACAATATGACCTTCCTCTATTTTACTCATCTGCAGAACATCATTGATAAGGGAAAGCAAATAATCCGCTGCTATCTTCATCTTTTTATGATTTTCCTGTATCAGTTCCTTATCCTCAAAATGAGTCTCGTCAATCTTTAACAGACCAATAATACCATTCAGAGGTGTCCTGATATCATGGCTCATACGGCTGAGGAAATTCGTTTTTGCCCTGCTTTCAGCACGCATCTCATTGAAGGCGGCCTGAAGGCGTGCCTGTTCCTGCTCATCCCGTTCATGTCTCTGTGTGGTATCCTGCAGCAGAATAATCGCATAGATCATAGGCACCTCAGCAAGAATTTCTGTATCAAACACCACCATCCTGGTCATAAGAACTGTTTTCTGTACCCAGCGGATACTTCCATCATCTTCGCGGGCACAATATTCCACAGACATATTTGTTTCTCCGTTCTCAAACCTCTTACGAAGTTTTTCACAGTTATCTGTCATGCAGTAACCGGCAATTGTTTCCTGGGTGATTTTTTTCTCATATTCCCAGCAATAATCCCGATAAGAACATGGAAGCGGGTAGTCCATAAAAAGTTCCCGGCTCTTCTGTTCTTTTCCATTCAGTACGATCCTTCTTTCCAGAGCATCCTTTGTCAGATTTACTGTATAGATCACATCTGACAATTCCAGAAGCGCATCCACATAGCTGTCATTTTCCAGGATAGACTGTTTCAGCTGTTCATAATAGAGCTGCAGCTGCTCTTTCGCACCTGTCTGACCTTCAGAAGTCTTTCGGATGGTTTCAAATGCCAGAAGAAAATGATGCAGCTTTTTGTCCTCATCCCAGTCCACCGGAATCAGTGTCAAGCGGTTATATGCCCCCTGTTTTCCGATATTATACTCATATTCCAGAACATCTTTCTTCGTATGCATCTTCTTTTGAAGTTCCGAAATCTGCAGTCCTTCGCGGATATCTGCCTGACTGGATTTTTCAACCTGTTCCTCTATGATCTGTTCCACTGCTCCGGAATATGCACCATCAGAGGCCAGGAAAAATTTTTCACTGGAACGGATTGCCCGATAAGTATCCATCCTGGCATCACAGTACAGACAATCCGAGAAATTACTGCCATGCTGATTAAGCAGCTTTAACAGCTGATATCCCTGATGCTTTTCTGCAGCAGCTTCTTCCCTTTTTACATGATTCTTATTGATATACATGTTTTTGTCTGCGCAGTTAAACAGTTCTCTCATTGTACTTCCGGGAAAATCGCCGGCCAGTGCAAAGCCTGCTGCATAGCTCAGGGGAGTATCCGGATACACTTTGGATTCCTCTCTCATATCTCTGCGCACCTTTTCAAGGCACTGTGTCATCTGTTCCCTGTCCAGTCCATGGGTAACTGCAAGAAACTCATCTCCACCTGCTCTTCCCACAAACTGCTCTGCCGGCATGGAAGCCCGCAGGCAGATGGCAAATCTACGGATATAGGCATCACCGGCTTCATGACCTCTGCTGTCATTAATGCGCCGGAGATTATTAAGATCAAAACTGCAGACACCGGTATCTGCATCCGGTTCTTCCTCACTCAGTAATTCTTCACATTTATTTTTGTTCGGAAGTCCCGTCGCATCATCCAGATATATTTTTCGCTGCAGCAGGCGGTTCATTGCAGCATATTGTATTGCTTTTATGAACTCATATCCGATCAGCAGCATCAACACAACTATATCTGCTGTGATATATTTCTCAAGCAATGATAAGGATGTGGCTTTTTTCTGCGAATATTTTTCAGCCAGACCTGTTGCTTCATCACAGATTACAAAAAACTCCTCACTTTCCGGAATAATATCTGTGTTTCTGGCCCCTTTAAACCTCACAAGATAAATTTTCTTATACAGGTCAGAGAATTTATCATCCAGTTCCTGCATTTTATTCTGAAAATCAACATCATCGAGACGCACAAGATTTAATTCATCATTTCCATTTCGCAAACCGTCAATAAAAGTTCTTATATCATGGATCATCTCATTTTCCTGCTGCGTGGAAAGCTCCAGTTTTATGAGTCTCTGTGTCTCTCCCCTGACTAAACCGGTATAATTTACAATACGGGCCGTTCCCTGAATATCTGAGACAATTCCCATCATTATGATAATAAGGATAGCCAGAATAACTGCCAGAACACCAATACTGACCTGAATAATACTTGATTTCTTTTTCTTATTCTTTACTTCAGACATGGCCCTCCCCCTTTTGTTTTATTTTGGAAAAATACTTTCTGCATTCTAACTATTTTACCGTACTTTTTCCGTTATGCCCACCACAAATTTATTAATACTATATCGATTCCATAAAATAATGCTACCTTTTCGGAACCATATGGTTCTGTATAGTTGCAGTAATGCATATTAATTAAGAGGCTTGCTATAAATTTCCAAACAGGCATCAAAAACACCCGGCAAAATTACTTTTCATAATCTGCCGGGTGTTCTCTTTCGCCCTCTCTGTATAGATTATTGATAATGTCTTCCAGACGGTCGAAGTTATATTTTTCTTTTTCAGTTTTTTATTTGACTGCTCCGGTAATACCTTCTGCAAACTGTTTCTGTAATACAAAGAATACAATCATTGTAGGAATAGAACAGAACAATACACCGCACATCAGCATACCATAATCTGTCACATAACCTGTGATCAGGTTGGCGATCAGCATTGGCATGGTCATTGCCTTGTTGTCTGTCATGATTACCTTTGGCCACAGATAAGAGTTCCATGCATTCATAAAGGTAATAACAGCAGCTGCCGCATATGTAGATTTCATTGTAGGAATGAACATCTGGAAGAAAATCCTTACTTCGCTGAGTCCGTCAATACGTGCAGCTTCAATAATATCAACCGGGAATGATCTGGCATTCTGACGGAACATCATGATCATAAACGGCGTGGAAATAATCGGAAGGATAAAACCTACTGCTGTATTCAAAAGTCCTGCCTTGGAGAACATTTTGAATAACGGAACCATAGTTGCAACCTGCGGAACCATCATAGCCAGAAGCAGGATTGAAAATACTCTGTCTTTCCACTTATCATGGTAAACTTCAAATCCGTAACCTGCGATAGAGCAGATCAGAAGACAGATCACTGTAGTAAGGATTGCATAAAAGAAAGAGTTTCCAAGTGCTCTCCACAGTGGCTGCTGGGATGTAAGATTACGGAAGTTTTCCATAAAATGGCTTCCCGGAATAATTCGTCCACGTGATACATCTGTGGATGTATTAGTTGCAGCTGAAATCATCCAGTATAACGGGAATACTGAAATAAATGACACGATGATCAGAAAAATATAGGTTGGAATCAATCTTCTCTGAATGGCTGATTTGTTTTTCTTAGTCACGTGTATCACCTACTTTCAAATTAATAAATGCAAGTACAGCTACCATAATGAATATGATAAATGACATTGCTGCTGCATATCCAAAGTTTGGTACGTTAATAAAACATGTATTGTAAATATAGTGGGACATTGTGATTGTTGAGTTTGCCGGTCCACCCTTTGTCAGGTTGACAGACTCATCGAACAGCTGCAGTGTACCATTAATTGACATGATAAATGTCATAATAATTGTCGGTTTCAGAAGCGGAACAGTAATCTTCCAGAAAGTCTTCCAGCCATTGGCGCCATCAATCTTTGCTGCTTCATATACAGAATATTCAATATTCTGAAGTCCTGCCAGATAGAATACCATATTATATCCTGTCCATCTCCAGATCAGCGCAAGGATAATTACAATCTTGGCACTGGCGGAATTCCCCAGGAAATTATAGCCGGTAGATAAGATTCCAAGTTTGATCAGAATACTGTTGATCAGACCATCTGTAGCAAACATGGAACGGAAGATCAATGAATAGGATACCAAGGATGTCGCACATGGAAGAAATACACAGGTACGGAAAAATCCCTTAAATTTCAAATCTTTGTTATTCAGAAGCTGTGCCAGAAGAATTGCCAGTATCAGCATGATTGGCACCTGAATGATCAGATACAGGAATGTATTTGCAATAGACTGCTGAAATACCTTGTCTGCCAGAATACGTTTATAGTTGCTGAAGATCGGATCTGCAAATCTCATATTTGCTCCGGCTCCGGTCTGCAGGGAAATGATAAATGCACGTATCATTGGATAAAAGCTCATGATCGCGATCATGATAGTTGCAGGAGCCAGGAACGTCCATCCTGCTGCCCTCTGCTTGCCAAGCAGAGACATACCTTTTTTCTTAGAATTCACGTGAACTCCTCCTTTCAAAAAACTCTGTAACTGTTCAGCATTTTGCCGGACAATTACCAACTCTTTGCAGTAAGATGGGGGACTGCTGGTAGTCCCCCGCACTTACCTGTTTTCATTCACTTAATCACTGTCTACAGATTGCTTCACAGTTTCACTGTTCCCGCAATCCTGACATCATCTGATCCTGCGATCAGAATTTATTCAGTCATCTTGAATGCCAGAGTATCCTGAGCTTCCTGAAGAGCATCTTCTACAGGTGTGCCGTTTACGATATTTACAACTGCTGTGTTGACGCATTCTCTTGCTTCATAATGATACGGTGTTTTTGTGAACTCCGGAATATGAGAAGAGTATTCTACAATTGTGGAGAAGATTGGCTGTCCACCAAAGAATTCATTTGGCTCGTTGTAAACCTTAGATTCACCTGCCGGCAGATAACAGGAGATTGCACCTGCTTCCGGAAGGATTGCATCATAGAAATCTGTGCTGGAACCAAATGTACTTGCAAGGAAATCTTCTGCAAGTTCTACATTCTGGCAGTTGGATGTAACATACCAGGAAGATCCACCATTGTTTGCATAGTTTGTAGCTGTATCAACATCGTCTACTTTAGGCATTGTTGTGATCTGCCACAGACCCTTCTGATCTTCTGTAGACATCAGAGTAGCTGTGATCCAGTTACCATTTACAATACCTGCTGCCTCACCGCCTGTAATAGTAGCGATATATTCATCCCAGTTATTTACAAGTTTAACAACGTCATTCTTAACCAGATCTACATAAAGATTGATGCATTTCTCTGCAACTTCATTGCCTACGATGTAAGCTTCGCCATCTTCGTTTACGAAGTTAGCTCCGCAGGACTGCATCATCATCATCAGAGTATCGCCACCTGTAGCTTCACTTGTAAGAAGATATTTTCCGGTTTTTTCATGAACATCTTTACCGATTTCCATGAACTTGGACCATGTGATATCTGTCAGATCATCAATAGTATATCCTGCCTCGTCAAGGATATCTGTACGATAGCATGCAATAACAGCACCATTATCAAACGGAACACCATAGTGTGTATCATCTACCATGGAATAGGACTGTTTCAGTTTACCAAAATCATCCCAGTTAATGTTGATATCTTTCAGATCTGTGAATGCATCCGGATAGCTCTTCAGATATTTCTGATAGCTGTTGTCCTGCATAAGAACGATATCAGGAAGTGTGCTGTAATCGCCTGCATTTGCTGCTGTTGTCAGTTTAGTCTGGCAGTCATCAGAAGATGTCTCTACGATATCTACAGAAAATCCCTCATGATCTTTTGCATACTGATCTGCTGCGATCTGCATGGATTTGATGTTGAAGTTCTGATCCCACGCCCATACAGTTAACTTGTTGTCATCATCAGATTTCGCAAAAACAGCTGTAGCTGATCCTGCAAAGGATGCTACCATAGCACCGGTCATTAATACTGCGAGTAATTTTTTTCTCATATTATATCCTCCTTTATTAAGCTTATTCTTTCTTCCGAATTGCTTGTAAGCTGATTATAGCATCCGATTTTCAGGTATAGTTTGCATAACCGCACACATAATGTGCAATTTCGACCATTTTATGTATTTTGCACTATTAAAAATATTTAAAAATATATTTTTTGTTCACTTTCTCATTTACTATGTTTTTACTATATAATTTTAATAACGAAGGCCACTTTCATGGACAAAAAAATATATATTTTTGTCTTTAAAAATGGCTTTTGTTCTTATTTCATAAATTTTCCGTTCAATTTTTGTACATATTTTACAGTTTTTAATTTATTTTATGCAAAATAGACTTTTTCAGGATATTGTGTTTTCATCGCATGAAGCAGTTCCTCATTAAGATCAAGAAGCAGTTTTATTTTGTGCCCGTCTTCCCGGATGATCATTGTATAATAAGGAGTATCTTCATCATAAGAGGTATAATCGTATTTTTTCAGCTTCTCCGTTCCACCATTCTTTTTGTACCTTGCAACACTTTCATGCCAGTGCGGTGCCACTGTCTCCAGATTACTCAGTTCCAGTATATGAGCTGTTTTGCGATACTTCTTGCCATAGATCACATCTATTTCAAACTGACCGTTTTCCATCATGTATTCATAATCCTTCTGACTGAATATATCAAAGACAAAATACAGCCCTGCAAGCAGAAATCCCGGAAGCATAAATGCCTGGGAAATCGTGATTCCCATAACCACAAAAAGCACTGCAAAAATAATCATTACCACACGCAGGACTCCGGACATACTCTTTTTCTTTCTTGATACCTGCTCCACAATCTTATAGTTCATAACTTTTTTACCATCCTTCCTCTGAATGAATATAGAAATCCAAAAGCTGCTGTTCATAATTCTCCGGCCGCTTTCTCCATTCAACCGGAGTCACTCCCATTATCTGTCTGAAATTCCTGTTAAACGTTGAATTGGTCGTGAAACCACATTTGTGCGCAATATCTGCCACCGGTATATCTGTTTTCTGCAGAAATTCACAGGCAGTATGAATCCGCACAGAATTAATATACTCCAGAGGACTTACCTTCATATGCGATGTAAACACTCTTCTGAAATGAGTTTCACTGATATGGCAGATCTTCGCCAGATCCTCTATCCGGATATCCTCCATATAGTGATAAGAAACAAAATCCAGTACGCGGGTGATCATATTTGTAAGTTTCCCTGTTTCCTCTTCCACCCTGTCTTCCGGTGAAGCCCGGTTCAGTCTGGCAATTTCTACTAGTAATGCCGCAAGAACTCCACTGGATTCTTCAATATAAAATTCTTCTCCCTCACGCATGATATTCATGATCTTAAGAATTTTTGCAGCTATAGAGGGGAACTCATTCTCTTTCAGAAATAAAGCCTTAGAATATATTCTCTGAATCATTTTTTCAGCCTTTACCGGATTGTTCAGAAATTTTTTCATGAAACCTTCCACATCTATGAAAAGATACTCCCATTTACTGACCGTACCCAGATCACTGTTAGTCGTATGAGCATAATTGGGTGGAATCACCGTAAATTCTCTTCCCGAAAACCGCATTTTAGCCTCACCAAACGCCATAAATCCATCCCCTTCGTAACAGAAACCAATCTCCAGATAATTATGAAAATGAAGATAATCCACATCATTTCCATAATTCTGAACCCACTTCTGTCCCAGAAGAGCCAGGATCGGACTTCCGGCAGGCATCTGATAATAACGGAATTCCATCTTCGGTTTTTTTCTCTTCTTTGCCATACAGTCACCTCATTTTCTGTTCTGTATTTTCATAATATGATTTTACCAGTTTTTTATATATTTTTCGATATTTTTGTACATTTTTCAATAAAAACATACAAAAATACCTGGCAGACTACTTTTTATAATCTGCCAGGTATCCCTTTTCCATATCTGTTGTTATCAATCATTTTATGGGCTGGATCTGAATAATTTTGACTGATAACAGTTCTATACATACCTCTGGTATCACTTTATTTTTTTCATGATTGTGATTTTCTTCTGATTCCACACTGGATTGCATTTGTCGGACAGGCTTTTCGGCATCTGCCACAGCGGATACATTCCGGACTGTTGGAGTTTTCCACAGGGTCTACTATCATCTGGCATGCTTTTGCACATTTTCCGCATTTTATACACTTATCTTTATCCACTCTGTATTTATACAGGGAAACAGGATTAAAGATGGAATAAAGTGCTCCCAAAGGACAGATATATTTGCAGAACGGACGGTAGATCAAAATGGAGAGAATAATCGTTATGATCAGGATCACATTCTTCCATATGTACAGCCAGCCCAGTGCACTGCGCATGGATTTATTCAGAAGTACCAGTGGCAGTCCGCCCTCCAGTGTTCCTGCCGGGCAGATTAGTTTGCAGAAATAGGGTGCCCCCTGTCCCATAATATCCACCAGAAACAATGGAAGCAGAATTACAAATACTGCGAAAATCACATATTTCAGCTTACGAAGCAGCTTGTCGCCTTTGAATGTGCGGATTTTCTTAGGAAATGGAATCTTATTCAGCAGATCCTGAATCAGTCCGAAGGGACAGAGAAAACCGCAGATCAGCCTTCCCACCATAGCTCCGATGAAGATAAGAAATCCCACCACATAATAAGCCATCTTGAAATTCCAACTCCCTATCACAGCCTGAAGAGAACCGATAGGACAGGCGCCAACAGCACCGGGGCAGGAATAGCAGTTCAGGCCCGGAACACAGGCATTTTTCAATTTGCCTGTGTAAATTTTGCCTGTGACAAAGCCGGTAACATGACTGTTTGTAATGAACGCCCACAGTGCCTGGATTCCGTGGCGGGGCCACTCATTGATCTTCATATTTTTTGTGTTTTGTTTCTTATTACTTTTGTTATCGCTGTTCTTTTTGTTACTCATTTATCCTATTCCTACACATTCCATACAGATATTAATGGCTTTTGTAAACACCACTGCCAGCTCTCCGCGGGAAATCCCATATCCCATAAAGCAGACTCCTACAAGCATAAGAATCAACGCCGGCCATTTACTGTTCCATATTTTGCTGGTTTTCAATTCATCCATTTTTTATTTTCCCTCTGTTACATTCTCCAGCTCTTTTTCCACGATCTCTTTCCACTCGTCCAGACTGTGGCTTCCGGAGTAAGTTTCGCCTACAATATTTCCGTTCTTATCAACAAAGAAGGTTTCCGGGAAAGCAGAGATTCCATTGAGACGTCCGTTCATCATTCCGGAATCCGGGATCAGGAATGGATAAGATGCCTTTGTTTTCTTCTGAAGTACCTGAGCCTTTTTCACTGCTTCCTCATCCTGCTTTCCACCACTGCCTACTGTATCCAGTGTCACGCCTACTACTCCCACACCTTTATCCTTCATCTCCTGATAAAGTTTCTCCAGATCAGGAATCTCATTGACACATGGAGAACACCAGGTGGTGAAAATATTTACCATAGTCAGATCATATTTGCTGAAGATATCCTGTGTGTAAGTTTTTCCATCAACTCCTGTTGTTTCAAATTTACCTACATTTGTTCCTTCAGTCGCCTCTGTACTGTCAGAAGTATCCTGTGGCTGGTCAAATGCAGAGAGCATCTGGAAAGGAGTCATTTCTGTAAGTGTTACCTCAATCCCCTCCACATCCTTTAACAGGTCTGCATCTGCATCCTTGTTTGTGCTGAGATAATATTTATATTTACCGTCACTGCTGGTACCCAGTTCTTTATGCTCTGTACAGCCGGTAATCGTATCCAGATCTTTCTGGGATTCCTCATCATACATTCCGATCACACCTACTCTGCTGAGACTTTTCAGCCAGTCGTCATATCCGGTACCCATCTTGTCCACCTCTGCATCCTTCTGCTCATCTGTCAGGGTGCACCAGCTTGCTGTGGCATATGTGACTGCATCTGCATTGTCATTCCATCTCTCATCTGTAAACATGGAAATGTTCTTCTTCTCCATCTGCTCTTTCAGATCTTTGGAAATCCCTAATTTCATTCCAAGGAATGGATATTCATAAGTATCCTGTGCCGGCTGAGCAATCTCTGACGGTTTGAAAGATCCTGCGATCAAGCCCTCGGAAGCTGCCACACTGCCATCTTCTGCTGCCTGAGCATCCTTTCCATCCATCTGAACCGCACCTGCACCGGCTTCCTCTGCAGGTACTGAAAGAGTTTCCTCTGCATGTGCAGTTACAATACCTCCCATAGATGTCACACTTAATACACCTGCTGCAAAAATCGCCATTAATCTCATTCTTCTGTTTTTCATTATAAGTAAGCTCCCTTCATTTTTTACTGTTATGATTTTTATATTACTTTTAAGCCAAGCCGATAAAAACATACACTTCTCTACCTGCTCCTAACCAAATAACTGCTTCACAGTTTAATTGGTTAATTCCTTATGTCTGTCCGCAGATTTGGATTTTGTCCCCGCATAACAGGCATCGTTTTATTGATATGCACACATTATAGCATCTGAGAAATAAAATCTGTGTTAAGAAAATAACTTTTTTCAAAATTTTATTTCATGGCCAGTCACAGACAAATCTGAAACTTGGTGACATGCTCTCGCCACTTAAATCTTACAGATTTTGAAGTGGGAGCTTCCTGCTCAATTGCCCTTCAGGGCAAAGCTAAAACAGGCTATCCCCGCGTGTCCCGCGGTTCTTTTTTATCCGGTTACGGATCTTT
>NZ_CAXSTD010000021.1:0-50976 GCF_964240315.1 Blautia sp. Marseille-P2398 | reverse complement strand
TAATTCCACTGCTTTTTTAATAAAAATAAAACTGCGCCACAGCCTTGGCAGGCCATCGCGCAGCGATTTTGTTCAATGGGAAGTTGGACGAATTGGCGATTACTCCAGCAAGATTATCTTTTATTTCAAGTGCATTTTTTGAATTTATATATCCTGAAAAGGCATATGGCGAAAAGGTAAATGACTTTGAAAGATATAGTAATTGGTTAAAACAAAATAAAAGTCCAAATGAATTTCAACAGATATGTGATTTGATGTTTTATAATTTCTTGATTGATACGGACTTTATCAGTGATTATGAAGGATTTGTACAGACAAAAATAAGACTGAATATTTCACCAGTATTTGCAAGAATAGAAAGAGCGAAGCTTGATGGAAAGATTCATGAGAGTTTATTGGACACTGTAAAATCTGTTTTAGATGTTTTGCGCTCTAAATATATAATTGATAAAGTGAAGGATGACTTAAGTTATGTATTAAAAATGAATTTTGTATTTGAATGGGTTTTAGAAAATGGATTAGAAATATTAAGTACGGATGATGATATCGAAGTGATATATACCAAAATAGTTGCTGATATTTCTACGAAAGATATATCAACTACGAATAATTTATATTTTTGTGATGCTGCGAATGAGATAAAAGAATTTGCGAAATTGTTAGATAAAATTCCTTTGATTAAGAATGACGTTCCTAAAAAGGATTTAGCTTATAAATCAGGAAAAGAGACGAGAGAATATTCAAGGGAAAATGTATTAAAGGCAAGTGAGTGGAAGAAAATTATACAGTATGTTTCTGATAGAGTAAAAATAAACGAGGAGATTTTCCAGGGAAAAAGACAATATGGAAGTTTTTTGCTCCGCTATTTGAACATAGATAATTTGATGTTTTCATCAGGAGAGCGTGTGTTTCAAAATGTAATGTCATGGATATATTTTCTTGGTTGCTTCAATAAGTATATAGTGAAAAGTGAGCATCATACAAGGAAAGATTTACTTATTTGTCTGGACGAGATTGATTTAAGTCTACATCCTGCATGGCAACGAGATTTCGTAGATTATCTTGTAACGTATATCAATAATTGTTACAGAGAAAATAACGTTCAGATTATAATGACTACACATTCGCCACTTTGCCTTAGTAATTTTCCAAGATCCAATATTATATATTTGCAAAAAACAGAAAATGGAACGGAAGTGGATATTTCAGAACATAAGGAAACGTTCGGGACAAATCTGTATGAGATTCTTGATGATGCATTCTATTTGGATTGCAATTCAATGGGAAGGTTTGCAAAGAAATATATTCAAGATGTTATAAAAGAAATTAGGGAGATTTCTTATTTGAATCAGGAAGTTTATAATAGTTATAAACAAAAAATTGAATGTATAGGCGATACATTGATCAGGAATAAATTAGGAGAACAGCTACTGAAAAAATTAAAGGAAACGAAAGGACAGATGGTGGCGGTTGATACAATTGATAAAGAAATAAAACAACTTGAATTGAAGAGAAGGAAAATCATGGAGGAAATGAGTGATTCCACTAAAGTATCAGAAGAATGAGAATCTTGAGAAAAAGTATTATAAATTAATTACTCAATCAAGAAATAAGAGGTTTATCGAAAAAATAGATGAAAAGTGTGATTACTATTTTAAAATGCAATTTGAGGATATTGTCTGCGCATCGCCAGAAAAATTAAAACAGTTACATTTTTGGGTGAAGGATAGCCCTGATTATGAACAGGTGAAAGAGGAATTTAAACATATATCATCTGTAAAACAACGTAATTATATAGTTAACACTTTGTTTCAGAATATGCCCAAAGAAGCTAAACTATTAATTTATAAACAGGTGGGACAGAATGTATGCCCTTATTGCAACAGGAATTTTATTGAAAATTTAAAAATTGTTAAAAATAGAAATGGCAGGAATCCTGTTGGAACTTTTGAATTGGATCATTTTTATTCAAAAGATGAATTTCCGATGTTTGCGGTTTCGCTTTATAATTTGATTCCGGTCTGTGGAACTTGTAATAGAATAAAAAGTAATACGATTTTTAAAGTAAATCCATATTTGATGTACAATAAAAAAGATAATATTTCATTTGAATATAATATTCTCGGCAGTAACTATATGGAAAATGAACACGAGTTGGAAATTAAGATAAAATCTTCGAGTAAAGAGGCTTTAGAAGATGCTCAAAAGCTCCGATTAGAGGAGATATATAATCGACATAAAGATATTGCTCAGGAAATAATTAAGAAAATGCAATATTATAGCCCAGAATATATAGAATGTCTGTTTAAAGATACGGGAACATTGTTTCAAAGTAAGGATGAATTATATCGTTTGCTGTATGGTGGTTATGCGAATCCAGACGAATTTGGGAAAAGACCTCTATCAAAATTTATAAAAGATATTTATCAAAATACAAAAGAAGGATTGGGTGGATTTGATATTTTCAGCAATGTTGATGTAGATACTTAAAAACAGTTCTTGTCAGAAGCATATTGGCTCAAACTCCATTAAGGTGACCGAACAATGGAGGAAAGAATGCAACTGGCATTGGATTAAACCTTAACTTCCTGTAAAATTAACTCTCGATTCAAAAGAATGGCTTATTTATGCGGTTCATTCAAGATATGTAGTTAATGATATGAGAATTAATTACCTCTCGAGAGTTAACTTATAAAACAGTCACAAATCCATTATTATAAGGTTCCCGTACAGTCGAGAGTTAATTCATCAGGAAGTTAATATAATTACATCATACAAGAATATGATGAAGCAGCATATAATAAAAAACAGTATATAAAAGCAAGAAAAAATATTTTATCTGATATTTCAAATGTAGAAGTATATGTGGATTTTATGCCTTCTTGTTTTAAGAATAGTTTTTTTCTGAGGACATTTTATCTGAGATGAAATATATTAGTGACTTTGAAACGAATACGAAAGAGATTACTGAATGCCTTTCAGTATTAAATGATGAAGCTGTTAGATTATATCAGGAATATAGAACAGACTTGAAACAGGCAATGAGAATTCTTACAGCAAAACTTACTGAATGTTCAACAGATCCTAATCATAGAGAATCGTTATATTTTTCATTTACATATGAAGAAAAATTAATGGGAGAAGAAAGTGTCTATCATCATAAGTCAGTGTTGTGTGAACCTCATTTGAAATTGAACCGTCCTGATTCAGATTTAAGAATTTATTTTCAATGGAAGGATGAGGATGTTGGAAAAGGTGAGAAAGTACTTGTTGGACGAATAGGCCGACACCCTTATTAAAAAGTGGATTTTATCGTTTTCTGTATTCAACTGGAAATAGTCATGTTTTGGCAAGGATACGGTATTTACATTGGAGAGTATGAGGAATCGAAAAATATGAATAAAACGTATATGAGAGAAATCTCCAAGGCTCTGGCTGAGAAGCATGCTGTTTTGATGATTGGAGCAGGGTTTTCAAAAAATGCAGAAAAGATATCTGTTGTAGATAAGTATTTTATGAACTGGAACGAATTGTCTGATCTGTTTTACAAGCAACTTTATGGTGATTCTCAAAGTCCCGGAAAAGCATATAACAGTTCGCTGCGGCTGGCGCAGGAAGTTGAGATTATGTTTGGACGGCCGAAATTGGAGAAAATCATAAAGGAAGCAGTGCCGGATCTGGATTATGCTCCGTCAAATTTGTATGTAAAGTTGATGGAACTGCCATGGAGGGATGTATTTACCACTAATTATGATACTTTGCTGGAGCGCGCAGCTGATAAAGTCAGCACCCGCAGATATAATGTTGTGCACTGTCAGGAGGATCTGGTAAACAGCAATCAATATCCCAGGATTGTTAAGCTTCATGGTTCTTTTCCCTCACATCGTCCGTTCATTATTACGGAAGAGGATTACAGAACATATCCTGTGCGTTTTGCTGCAATGGTGAATACAGTTCAGCAGGCAATGCTGGAAAATGTATTTTGTATGTTAGGTTTTTCCTGTGAGGATCCTAATTTTATTAAATGGATAGGGTGGATCCATGATAATCTTGGCAAAAGTAGTTCGCAGATGATCTACATGGTATCCGTTACCCATATCCCGGAATCTAAAAGAAAGCTGCTTTTTGATCGAAATATTATTGTACTTGATCTGGAAGACCTATGGCCTGAAAAGAGCATTGAGGAACGAGTGGGTAATTTTCTGAAAGAATTAAATTCTGATGTAGAAGGAAACCAGAAAAAAAGCAACTGGTTTGATTATCAGAAATTAGATGTAAATACCCGTTCAAAAATAACGAAAAAGACAGCTTGTATGAAACAGCTGAATGATTCTTATCCGGGATGGATTTTTCTGCCATGGAAAATGAAATCAAAAGTTGATTATGCTTTAAAACAATTCTCAAATATGGACGATTTGGAAAGTCTTCCATATGAAGAGCAGCTTAATTATATATATGAGTTTGTCCGCTTTATGGATATTGCTGGTAGACCATTGCTATTTCAGTATGTCGAGAGATTCTGGAAAATCGTGAACACAGAAGCAGAAGAGCCGACAGAGAAACAGAAGAAAGCCCAATGTCTTTTCAAAAAACAGGAAACATATCTGCAGCTACTACGTGCTTTCAGAGAACAGGCCCAATGGAAATTGTATGATGAGTGTTATGAAAAAATAGAAAAAGAAAAACTGGATTATGACCGCAGACAGTTTTTATATGCATGTGATTGCTGGAAGTATCTTTTCCGATTTGAGGCAAAGGAACTGACCAGTATGTTAGAGAACTGGAAGCTTTTAAGCGGAGATGCTTACTGGGCTCTGATAAAAGCAAATATGTATGCATTTATTGGTGAGACCACAAAGGCTGAGAGGTTGTTGACCGGTGCATTGATTCAGGTAAGGAAGCAGTTGATCAAGGAAAATGACAATGAATATTTGGTTTCTGTTGAAGAAAGTATTGTGTCATTGATCAATTATATTCGACAGGGAAACTGGAAAATATCATCTGATGATCTGGAATGCTGCTTAAATGACAATGTTCTCTCTTGGTGGAATGAAAATGATAAATATTGCTATCATTTAAACGAAATTAACGAACCGAAGGAACGCTTTGAAGAAAACGATAATTTTGACCTATCCACTACCTTTACCATGAACTTTGGTGAGAATAATCAAAATATTTTTTATGCATTGGAATATTGGAGATTTCTGGAGCTGACCGGGCATCCATTTCGGGTGAATAGCGTAAGTAATACAAAGGGATTATTCTCTTCCCTGCGCTATTTGGCCAACTATTATTCCCATTGGTCACTGATGCAGATATTGATTGCAAGAGATAGTAAACATGTAGATATTCTGTTTGGCAGAGCCAGTTTAGCTGAATTGACCCAGAAAAATGCAGATGCTATTACAACGGATTATCTGACTTTCTGGAATACTGTAAGCCAGAATATAAAAAGTAAAAATTCATTTTGGAGCAGATCCATTTATGATCAGTCTGCAGCTATACTTCCCATCATTCTCTCCCGCTTATGTTATAAATGCTCAGAATCTATGCTTGACCAATTATATAACAAAGCTGTGGAACTGTGCCTGAGTGATGCTTCAATCATGTTTAAAGAAGTGGGAAATTTATTCCGGGGTATATTTAGTGCATATTCCGTTGAAAAGCAAAATGAAAAATTGGAAAAACTTCTGCAGCTACCAATGGGAAGAGACCAAACGACAGGGTATTATGATCCGGTTTTTTTGGTAGATATACCAAACGAAAAGCAAAACTTTGATTTGAAAATATATAACAGAACTATGTACCAGATCAGGCAAAGGGTTGAAGATCCTGATAAGAACAGCGAAGCAGCAATTAATCGTTTGCGTAGTTTAGATAAATTAATTGTGCTGAATGACGAAGACAGAAACTACCTGTGTCGGATAATAGAAAACTCTCAGGATATATATGATAAATGGTGGTTATATCGGTTTGATCCTCAGAAATACAGTGAAAAGAAAAATGAAGTGTATGAAGATACACTGAAGAAAATAGAAAAAGAATCAAACCCAAAAGAGTTTGTAGGTAATCAGCATCACTATGAATATCTGATAGATGTTATAAAAGAGCTTTCTATTCAAACGATTGATATAGAGAGATTGTTCCGCCTGTTAAAGGATTTGGTAACAGCTAGCAAAAAATGGAATAACTTCGGGTATTATGTTGTAAAATTGCGAATTTCTCAGAGTTTTATTATTGCACTGGAATGTCTGTTTTTACAGAATAACTCTGGAAGTGAACTGTTCCAGACAGAATATGAAGCAATTACTGATTATTTTGCAGAATTGAAAGACGACTATAGTCATCCCGCGGCAATTGATATGGTAGAGGCAGTATTTGTTAGAAAAGAGAAATCCGTACTTGATGACTTTCAACAGGAGTTATGGCTATGTGATGAAAATGATCTGGAGCTTTTTATTGATTTCTATAATGATGTGTATCAGCGTCAGTTTAATATTCGGGATAATATAACATTATCCAAATATTCGGAAATCCTTTTTTCAGTAATTGTATACAGGACAATAAGTAATGAATTATATCAAAGCCGGGCTGTCTGGAGACTTTGTGAATTACTGATTGCTGTACAAATACCTCTGGACTGGAAACTTACTCCTTTATTGAACAGTTTGACGAAATGTCAGGAAAAAACCCAGATCCAGAAAACGGATACAGAGAAGCAGGCAATTTATAAGCTGCAGTGCCGGATGATCGGATGCAGAATTGCCAGAGAACTCTACAGAAGAAACATACAGGCCAATATAATCGGAACCTGGAAGCTGGTCAGTGAATGTAAAGATGAATTTACTGAGATTAGGAATATTCGTTTTGATGAAAATTCGTAACTATTCAGTGCTTTCGAAGGGAAATTTAACTTAATAATTTATATGCCTGTGCAGGCAATATTTAGCGTAGTTGTTTTGCAGGGGTCGCAATGTACATTGGTATTTTTCTGATTTATAATTACTTGTATAAAGATTAGATTTATTGTATGCTGGATGTTTGGGAGATGCGTATGAATAAGGATAATATAATTAAAAGATATGTAAAACTGTTTAACTTTTGCAAAGATGCAAATATTGTGGTATATTTTCATAAAAAAACTTCAGATGCTATATGGAAAAATTGGATTTATATAGCGATGCCTGTTATTATCTTTGCAATTAATCTCTTTTTTATGATAAAGGTAAATGTATTATGGGGACAGGGAAACGCAGGTAAAATGACATTGTCATATTTAAGAGATCTGAGTAATAGTATGGGATTGTCAATGCTATATTTTTTGTCGTATTTTCTTTCTTCATATTTTCCGTTTAAATTTGAGGAATGGATTGAGGTTGGAATTAGTCATAAAGATTTTGAGTCTTTGATGAAGCAGAAAGAAAAAACAGTTTTACGAAAAAAGGTTGAATATATTTTTTCTGTTTTTTTATTCTTTTTGATAAGTTTTGGAGTGGGGTATGGATTTTACTCGACAGCAAGGAGCAATCCCGGGATATGGTCGCATAATCTGGGGCTTATGGCAAGAGTATATTATACGTTGTTCCTGGGGATAACATGGTACCACTCTTTATCAATATTAGGAATGGCTTTGTCTGGTGGGGCTATTATATATTGGTGTATAAAAAGTGGACATATAATATATAACAATGAAGATTATAATAAGAATCTGAGTATTACAAAAGCATTGGATATTTTAATAGTTAATTTTTCATATGGACTTTTTTATATTGTATGTTCTGTTCTTTTCATTTTAAATGATAAAATCGCAGCAAATCCGCCAATCAATGTAGTCAATGCATTTGCCAATGATGCTAATGCATTGATGTTAATAGTTGTTGTTTTTTTGATTGTAGTTTTGGCATATATACCATTACACACATTGATGAATTTTATGCATGATAAGAAAAAAGAATTGATAAATCAACTGAATAGTGAGATTCAGAAAGCAGATCAAGAAGAAAAGAGTCAATTAGTTAAAGAGAGAAACGATATAATTACTCAGGGAGCTGTAAGTACCACCTTTTTTAATAAAATGATATTGATTCTTTCTGTTGTGCTTCCTTTGATTGCAGTAATCTTTCAGAGAATAGAATTATTGAAAAAATAGGCAATTCCATTTTGACTAGTGGAAAGAAGCGATATTAAAACCTTAACTTCCTGAAAAAGTAACACTCAAAAAATAGCAGATTGTAAAAAACCTTGAAAAATAGGGATTTTCTGCCAGAAAATCTTGTGAACTTCCATAATAAAGTGCAACTCAAGTGAATCATATGAAATTAAGAAAAAACTAGAGAATCTTACCCAAAAGGTTAAAGAGGATGCAAAAAACAAAGATTGGGAATCAAGACTAATAGACATAATATCAATTGTACCTTCTGGATTGATAAATATATTGGCTGAATTTTATATGCAGGATAGCTGGAAGAAAATATCAGTGTTGTTGGTATTTGTGATTGTGTTTATAATGTTATTATTTTTTCTAAGAAAATTAGTTAACAATTATATTCGTGAGAAAAAGTGTGAGATACTGAGGTATGAAATGGAAATTTACTTCAGTGAAAGAGAAAAAAAGAAGGAGCTCAAAAATCTATAGATGCGATAGAATTCATATAAAGGATAAAAACCTTCAAGAGAAGCAATCTTGGGATAGGGTATCTGTTCTGAGGGCGAAATAAATTAGATTTTGGACTGTTTTGATGAGAAAATGGCAATTTGAGTGTTACTTTTTCAGGAAGTTCACGTTAATATATAGATTGGAAATGGTTCAGAAGTGCTATGTCAATAGAAATATCATTGTATTGTATTTTTGTTAAACTATTAAGGACTAACGGAAGATAAATTGGAGATATCAAAAATGATAACAGAAAAAAGGAATATATTTGGCTATGAAGTTGCTGATTTGCTTATTAAAGTCAGTAGTAAAGAAGAATACTTAAAAGATATATGTGACGGGAAAATATATATGAATGAAAGTGGATATTTTCGTAAACTTGAAGATAACTATCGTGGTGATAAATTTGATGGAAAATGTCCTATTAATTTAAGTGAAATAAAAAAGGCTTCTTTGGTTCTAGCTAATTCTCAAAAGCCAGAAAATCGAATTGAGATTCCGGTAGAGACGATCACAGAGTTTGTGATGGGATTTTCAGGTGACGATAAAATTCCGTTATTTTGCAGTACACAGGTTGATGAGAACATATTAATTAAGATAACAGATACACAATGGCGTTTTAAAGAAGAGTTTATATCCGAAATGGAACAGTTTGGAGCGTATTATCTGTTGTTTTATAAGATAGAACTGCAGAAGGGATTAGATGAACTTGCACATGATATAGGCGCAAATTGGGTTGCTGATAAAGTAGTTTATAAGAATATATTAGAAACATATGATATTAATCTGATGAATAAAGATACATCAAGTTATGATTATTTGGAATCATTTTTTATTAAAGATAATATGTATCGGTGGCAAAATGAATGGAGAATAGTTTTACATCGTGATCAGCCTATTATCGGAAAAATGGAAGATCATTATGAAGCTAATATTAAACCACTAACATTGTATCATATAGGTAAAGTAGAAGATTTAAGAAATATTATAATGGGAGTTTCAGAAGATGAAAAATAAATGATGGTGAGTTAAACTACCCCTAATTCATGTGAACATCCAGTAATTTTTCCACCTAAAGAAAAAAGAACGAAATAAAATCATAAAAAATCCCGGTTTTCTGCGGTTTTCCATTGCAGATAACTGGGAAATATAGTACGCCTATTTTAGACGGATAACCGCCTAAAAGGAGGGAGCTATGTATCTGGATTTTTTAGTGAAAGTACCAACCGTAAAAGGCAAGATCACACGGAGAAAAAAGTCAAATGTTGTATATATAGAGTATGAGTATGACCGGGTTTATGATCCATGAGTTACGGAATTACCGTGAAAAGATTTATATTTCTTATGATTCAACGAATAAAAACTGTCAGGCTGGAGACATAAAAATGGTCGAATTTGGGCATCCGAAAGTAGATATGGGAGAGCCGGTATTTAATTATGCAGTTGCGTATGATACTCATAATCAGGAACCATTATTTTATGAAAAATATCCAGGAAGTCTGAATGCTATCTCCCAGCTGCAGTTCATGCTGGATAAAGCATCCGGATATGGTTATAAGAAGATTGGATTCATTCTGGACAGGGGATACTTCAGCTGTAAGAACATACAATATATGGATAAATGTGGGTATAGTTTTGTTATCATGGTGAAAGGGATGTCTGCCCTTGTGAATGAACTGATCCTGGAAAATAAAGGGACATTCGAAAATAAGCGGGTGAACAATATCTATGAATATGGAGTTTACGGAAAGACAATACGGCACAAACTGTATGCAAGTGATAAAAAAAGCGCTATTTTCATTTGTATCATAGCATTTCAAAAGAAAGCGCAGAACGGATAGAGATTGAAAACCGGATTAACCAGATGACGCAGTATCTGAAAAAGTACCAGAATAAAGTAAAGGAATTCGGTCCTGGATTTGAGAAGTATTTTAACCTTCATTATGATGAAAAGAGCCAAACTTTTATACTACCGGAAGAACGGTGCAGTGTGGTAGAAAGAGAGCTGGATCTGGCAGGATATTTTTGTATCGTTACATCGGAAAAGATGAGTGCGAAGGAAGCAATCGAACTGTATAAGAGCAGGGATGTATCGGAGAAACTATTCCGCGGAGATAAATCATATCTGGGGAATAAGAGCATCCGGGTGTATTCAGAAGAATCAGCAAGAGCGAAGATATTTGTTGAATTTGTAGCCATGATAGTGCGCTGCAAGATGTATATAAAACTAAAAGAAGAAATGAAAAAACTGGATAAGAAACTGAACTATATGACTGTACCGGCGGCAATAAAAGAGCTGGAAAACATAGAAATGGTACGTCAGTTAGACAATATATACCGTCTGGATCATGCAGTAACAGCGAATCAGAAAGTAATATTGAAAGCCTTTGGACTGGATGCGAATAGTATAAAATATTTTGCATCAGAGCTGAGTAAGGAACTGAAAAAAGCAGAATAAGTAAGGAAAATAAAGATAGCAAGAACAAGGAAAACAAGTAAGGAAGCATTGGAAGAAAAGATTGAAAAAGCAGAGGCTGATGTGATCGCAGCGAAGAAAAAGTATGACCAGGCAACAGCAAATCTGAAAGAACTGTTAGACAAGCGGGATGCCATAAGAAAAGAAGAGATCCTGTCAGCGGTTGTAAAAAGTGGGCGGTCATATGAGGAGATCATGAACTTTTTGAATGCAGGATCAGATGGAGAAAAGACGGAAAAATAGAATTATTTTGAGTCGCAGATATAGCGACACTCGATTTAGGCGGAAAAAAACTGGAAGTTCACAAATGAGAATATTTGAGTCGAAATGTCAGAGTCTGACCCTATGAAGTACTGTTTTACTCCGTACTTTTGATAGAAACAGTATACCATTTTTTGACATTTTTATCTACTGTTTTACGGTATCTGAACCCCCGAAAAGTGCTGAATTCCAAGACTTTCCAAGGCTTTTTCACAGCATTATCACGGAAGATCAGAAACAGCTGTTTTCATAGTCTATCTTCACCTGATGATGGGCTTTTTTCTGTTCTATCTCCAGTCCCTGAAGGAGCCATTCCACCTGCTGGAAAGAGATCTCCTTTACTTCATCCGGTGTCCTGGGCCATTGAAACTTCATATCATCCAGAAGCTTTTTCGTTGTCAGGATGAATCCATTCTGATCATACCGCAGAACTTTTATGGAATCTCTTTTTCTGTTGCAGAAGATAAAAACACAGTCTCCATTATAAGGATCCAGTTTGAAGCTGAGACTGACAGTAGCAGCCAGTTCGGGGATCTGTTTTCAAAAATCTGTGGCTCCGCATTATCCGAATATTTGGATAATCCGCAGGCAAGGAAAATCCGGGTGGCTCCTTCTGCAATACGCTTCATCATAACTTTTTCAGTGTCTGAAGAAGTTTTAGAAGTGTATCCGGCTGAAAATTATCTGGAATATAAACTTTCATTCCCTGAAAATAGATCATCAGCCGGTTATCATTAGCAGCCATCCGATTATTTTGGGAATTGTAGGAACCAGGTACGTTTGCAGAACGCAAAACCTCGCCAAAAGCTGTAACTGCTTCCTGATTTGTTCTTGCCATAAGCCTCCTTGGTATTAGGTTGCTTATAGTATATCAATCGTATGGAGTATAGTCACTACGCCATGTTTTGAGGCACTTACATTCCAAACATATCCGCGGCTGAAACTGCTGCGGATTTTTTAATACGAAAATCCGATGTGTCCGGGTTTTTCCGCGGATAGCTCCAATCAGATTCCGCAAGTGCTTTTTTCAGATAATTCAGCGGTGGAAGAAAAAATAATCAAAAACATCATTGAAATGACCGAGGCTGTGTAATATACTTTTCTTATAAGACATTGAGAAAAAACTTCGTATTTTATGAATATGCATTGGCGGAACAGCCGTTACATATGGAAATGAAAAATATTTGTTAAAACGGAGGAATTGCAAATGAAAAGAAAAAGGATCATTGCGGCACTGTTAACCGGCATCATGTTGTGCAGTTCTATTCCCATGAATATCCAGGCATCTGATCTGGATGCGGTGTTTGATGACGGGGGTGCTGCTGCGGAAGGAAATACTCCCGACACGGAAGGAAACATTTCTGCCACGGAGGATGAAATCAACACAGATGGAACTGATGTAAACAACTCCAACATGGATGACATATCAGATGAAAACATGGAAACACCAGACGTCTTTACGGACGAAAATGGATTCGGCGACGGTACAGATGAAGAATTTACGGATTCTGTTGATGCAGAGTCTGAAGAAGCTCTTTCCGCGGAAGCTGCGGATGCGGTATACGATGCCGTTTGGAATGGGCATTATTATAAAGTATACGACTCTCCAATGAAGTGGAATGATGCAAAAAAGTACTGTGAAAAACAAGGCGGTCATCTGGTTACGATCACAAGTAAAGAAGAGCAGGAAGAAGTCAGTTCGCTTATCAGCCATGGAAGCAAGAATTTCTACTGGCTGGGTGCTGAACGTACCCAGAATGTTTTTGACAGATGGATCACAGGAGAAACAATTAAATATACGAATTATGACAGAACAAATAATGAGCCAAACAATTTTACCGGAAGTGAAAATGCATTAGTTATCTATCGAATCAGAAATCCAAAAGGTGGAATAGACGGGCAGTACAAGTGGAACGATCTTCAAAAAGACGGAGACTGTAATGGTGAGAGTTTTTTCGGATACCAGAATAGCGGATTTGTCTGTGAATGGGATGATGGAAAGAAAGAAGAAACTACAAAAGATAATTCTGCGATACACAAAAAAGTACAAAACCTTTTAATAAATTCAAATTATTCCTCTTATCCTTTGTTAGAGTATGATGATCCAGTCAATCTGGCTGTTGGGTTCAGCGAAACCCCTGGAGGATTCTTTCAGGCATTTGTTAAAACATATGGGGATATCAATACGAAAAACAATCTCTGGGAGCAGGAATATGAAGAGGTTTTGATCACCCTGTTGGCAGACGATACTTTAACTAAAAAGCTAATAGAGGGATGGGATAAGGATCTTTCAGACTTAACGACCGAATTTCTGGAAAAAGCAACCAAAGAGGCGATTAGTGATTTTTCGTCCTCCACAGGGAATGCAATAAATATAAGCTTGGGTATTTTTACCGATGCTGTCAGAAACCAAATCAAACAAGATATAGGAAACATACTTATCTTATCTGAACTGGCAGCTAATACGGATGACAAAAACCTCCAAAAAGCATGCCAGGTATGCATGTCCCATTCACTGAATGGTACTTTTAGGGCAATCGGAGATATATTAATCGATGCAGCTGTTGGATGTGGTGTAAGTACCCTTGTCGCAAAAGAAGTTGTCCAAAATCAAATACTTGCTACTTCATTAAAAAAAGGAGTTCTGCAATCTATTGCAAAAAAATTTGCATTAGGTACTGCTGCATCCTGGGTAACTGGTGTTATCTCGGTAAAGGATGTCTTATCTTTTGCAACGGGAATCAACAAGCGAGTTGACAGTTATCTGAAAACAGTAGCATTAAATTTTGTTTACATTGCTGCCGCAGATGCCTATGGAAAAAATGTTACATTAATAAAATCTGGAAAGACCGATGCTGCATTGAATGTATATGTTTTATTCCAGTTTGTTCTCAATGTAAAGCAGGAAGCTTACGATACCATGCAGGAAATGTTTGTTCCTGCAACATGGACACTGATAGTAGACTCCGATAAGTACCTTAAATCAAATATAAATAGTATAAAGAATATTACCATTGAAAATTATGCAAAAAAGAGCCTTGGATCTTTAAAGCCCGCTGTTATTAACGATTCAATTTCCCTGAATATAAACTCAAAAAAAGACTTTCCATGTACAGGTATTAGTCATCTGTCAAACGTGAAGTATTCTTCCGATAACTCAAAAATTGCGAAAGTCAATTCTTCCGGTTCCATTCAGGCAAAAACGACGGGAACAACTTACATCAGGTGTAAAGTAAGACAATATGGTGATACCTATAATCTCGTCTGCAAGGTAACTGTAAAGAATGGAACTACTTCCAATAAAAAGGATCCAACGGCAGCATATCGAAGCCTGATAAAAAAATATGAAAAGAAATACGGAGCTGCAAAGCTAAATAAACAGAACCAATTTTGGACAGGTTTATGCTATGCCAAGTTGTTGGATTTCAATAATGATGGCATCAACGAACTTATCCTGACATACCAAACAGAAAGGTATAACAAAGACAAAGTTCAATATCATGTAGAATTGTGGAAGTATGACGGAAAATCTGCAAAACGGGTTACCTCACGTATTTCATGGTCTGGAAACAATATGCCATATTTTGGAGGCTTGGGTATATGTAAATACAACGGAAAATATCTGTTAGAGCTAACTGGTAATGCGTGTGGGGATAATTATTATTATGGAACCAAAAAAGATGGGTCTGTTGGACTGGTCCACAAGTTCATCTGGAAGGGGGATGCAATGGAAGGAGACTGGTATATGGACGGCAAGAAGGTTTCAGGAAATATGTATGGAACTTATTACAAGAAATATCATGCAAACGCTACATGGTATAGCTTTGCTCAGTCATCAAATAACAGCTTAATAAGAAAAGAGCTTTCAAATACCAAAAAGAAATTAGGAATGTAATTTCTGTCTGGTCGTTGCAGGACATAGATCCCTTTCAAGGCAAGTAATCCAAGTCACCAGTGGAATTAGGTAAGAGTTGGCGGTAAATGGTATATTCTGGATGCGCAGTCTGGCGGATTCCTGCTTGGCAGCCGGACATGGAAGAAAAAGGCTGGTACGTCATGGGACACCAAAGGATTACCAACCTGTAGTGAGACATTTGAGTCAGACTCTATGAAGTACAAAAGGATAAAGCATCACAAAAAGATCTATAAAAGAATTATAAAATCGGATAGAGTGGAAAGAGAGAAGAAAAAAGCCAGAGAAAATATAGCAGGAAATTATAGTGCAAGTTTATTGACAAAAGAGATAAGAGGGCTTCGAGAGGCCACCGTAGAAATGAAAGTAAGCCTGAAATTCCGAAAAGAAAAAGAGAATAGGTATTATGTTTTTTCCTTTTATGGTATACTTCTGGCAACGATAAAGCAGGGAGACCCGGACATGGAATCCATCTTTACAGAAAAAAGTTATATACTAAGATGATTACAGAAGAAAACGGATCGGAGAATGTATGAGGAAAAGAAACAGTACTATGAAAGAAATAGATGAATTAGAACAGACTTTTAAAAACACACTTAGGGAAGAACTCTGGGTCAGTGTATATGATTTGAATGAAGATATATTGGATTTAAAGGAATTAGAGGTGCCGACTAGGGTTGCAAAGCTGAATATACTTTCCCAGTCTATTATGTCATATGATCAAGTGCTTTTTGGAAAAACTCATGACGATCAGGAAACGAATCCAAGAATGTATTTCTATAACTTTATTATTTATATGGATTCTACATCTAATAGAGAAAATTATCAGCGTTTGCGGAATATGAAAGACAATTGGTATTATGCAGGCTTTGAAAAAGGTAGTTGGGGAACAGAATATAAAGGGGAAATAGAACGAAGCGGCAGTCCTATTATTTACCAAAAACATACGATATATATATCGGATCGTTCTTTATCTGATCATGATTTGCAGGATATTAACGACAAGTATGATGAAGAAATAACAAGTGTAAGTGAGGATCGTCTTGTAATAGGACGTCTGAACATTTTACTAAAGGACATTCACTTTTCTTCTGCAAATGTATTTAAAGTAGGAAATGGAAATCTGATTCAAATAAAAGGAAAAAATGAAAACACAAAATGTGACTATAATGCAATGTATGATGTAGGATACCATTACAAAGAACATCCATATGATAAAAGAAATCGCTATGGTTATGCAGTTCGGGCTTTTAGAAGAATTAAGCCAGATATTGTATTTCTTTCTCATTGGGATGATGATCACATTATGGGATGTGTATATGCCCAAAAGGATGTATTCGATTGCCCATGGATTGCACCAGAAATTACCAAAAATGCAATTGGGGCTAAGCGCTTGGCAAAGTACCTTTCTGTAAAAGGAAAATTAATTTTGATAAAACGGGACTCTAATAAAGACCGGAAATTAACAACCGTAAAAAGCAAGAATAAAGATCGGAAAATTTCTTTTTATCTTGGACAAAATAAAAGAAAAAATGGATTGACAAAAGAAAATTGCGGTGGTTTGGCAATTGAAATTATAAATGAAACTACCAATGGTCGTGTAGAAAGTCTATTTTGTGGAGATGTTCCTTATAGAGCAATTGAAACTACTGTATGGAATAGTCGGAAAGTTGGATATGACAATTTAATTGTCCCACACCATGGTTCTAAAATGAGTTATAATCCTTTAAAGGTGAAAAGTTCTGGAAAGGCAATCATTTGTTGCAATGCGAATGCTAATAATCCCCAAAATAACTATCGTCCGGTTGTTGCACATGTAAATGCTTTGCAAGGAGCATCTGGAAATCAAGGATATAAAGTATTTTTAACAGAACATGCATCAGGTCACTGTATTAGAATTAAATTGGATTGATTAAAAATAATTAAATGTTGATGCTAACTTTATATGGCAAGCCGACTTGAAAAAGTAAATTCCATGGAGCATTGGTGTCAGACACCAATGTGCTATTGATAAAAGCAGAAAGTTCCTGTCGGACCTGACAGGTGGAAAGCTGAACATTTCCAAAGGTATGATCAGTAGACTCAGCAGGGAGTTTGCCTTAAAAACCGAGTCTGAACGCAGGGCTGCTTATGCAGACATGCTGTTTTCCCCGGTCATGCATACAGACTGTACGAACGCCAGGGAAAACGGAAAAGGCTGTTATGTATATGTATGTGCGACGCCAGACGGAAAAGCCCTGTACTTTGCCCGCGCGAAAAAAGGGCACGAAGGAGTAAAGGGAACTGTTGCGGAGGATTACCAGGGTATCCTTGTCCATGACCATGATATCACTTTTTATAATTATGGGACAGACCATCAGGAATGTCTTGCCCATGTACTGCGGTACCTGAAAGACAGCATGGATAATGAGCCGGACCGTACCTGGAATAAAGAAATGCATGTTCTGATTGTAAAACAGACGTGACATCTGATGAAAGTCTTGATAACCTGGTTAAAATAGCTCTGGACGCCTACGGAAAAATAGACATTCTTGTTAATAATGCAGGAGTAGGCGCGGTAACAATGAAGATTGGAATGAGTCCGGCAAAACGTCCTGGAGAACCTATCGAAGTAGCACAGGCCATTGCATTCCTTGCATCAGACGAAGCTAGTTTCATCCATGGAGCAGCTTTGGCTGTAGATGGCGGATATACGATATTTTAAAAATAATTGATATGCATTGGGAAAAGGAGTCATTTGGACTCCTTTTTTCAGTACGTAAGACTTGACTGCGGAGATATCTCAAAACATGGTGATCTTAAGGAAAGTCCCCCAAATCTGACATCCTGTCAATATATGAAAAAGCATGGAAAAGGTAAGATCAGAGGAACAGCAAAAGTCTTTGGACGGACGAAGCATATAAATACCGCAAAGAGTATGATATATTGTCAGATGGATGAGGCCGCGGATTAACGGATAGATTGGGGTTAGAAATATCATCATTTTTTTTACAAAAATATACATATCTTTGTCTTACCCTGTCAATGTGTGGTATACTTAAGACAGCAAAACACAGAAAGGATAACGCCATGGGAAACGAAGCAGGAGAGTGGATCATACATACCAGTGTTCGCTCCAGTTCCCGTCGTAATAAAGGTTGCTTATCTTGTCGAAACCACCAATCTCTTTTGCTATGGCACACAGGATTGTTGGGGTTGTAAGGGAATCAAACCGCCAGCTTTTGAACCATAGTTCATCACTCGGCTCCGCGGCAAAAGTATAGAGATAAGTTCCATCATTTGCAAGATATCGAGGATGTTTTTTTTCGATGTAATCTACAGCAGCCTGCATGCGTTCAAACGGATCCATGCCTGCAGCTGAGGACTGACGGACGATTTCCCCGACTGCTTTTTTATTCAGAGAGAATCACAGTATTTCGTTATAATGTTATGAAAAGCTACAATGATTTCCGAAGATGAATATATGCAGTGGAGATATTGTAGGGATCATGCGTAATATTATATGAAAAAGTGTTTGGAATCATCTTGATAATATGTCGAATACGACATATTATAATTATAAAGAGGAAGGAGCATACTAATGTACGAGATCATTTTATATGATACAGAAGATGGAAGATGCCCTGTGCAGGAACTATTAGATTCTCTGGAGCCTAAGTTGCTGGCAAAAACATTGCGGACAATTGACTTACTGGAAATGAACGGTCCATTGCTTCGTGAGCCATATTCAAAACCATTGGAGAATGGGATATTTGAGCTTCGTACCAAGCAGGGATCAGATATTACAAGAGTACTGTATTTCTTTATCGTAGGCAGGATTTATAAAAAAATCGCAGAAGACACCAAAGGCAGAAAAGGAACTGGCAAAGAAGTATAAAGCAGATTATGAACGGAGGTATAGCAATGGGTAGCTATAAAGATTATAAAAAAAGAGCATTGCAGAATCCGGAGGTAAAGGCAGAATATGATGCATTGCAACCGGAATATGATATTATCCAGGCGATGATTGATGCAAGAGTGCAGCAGAATATGACACAGAAAGATTTATCAGCTAAAATCGGAATTACGCAGGCAGATATAAGCCGGATCGAGAATGGAACAAGAAATCCCAGCCTGAGTATGGTGAAAAAACTTGCACAGGGATTAGGGATGCAATTAAAGCTGGAATTTGTTCCGATGCCAACAAAAAATAAAATGTAAGTGGATATGAAATGACTATTCCACATATATCGTTACTGTGATAAAATGTGAGAAAATATATATCAACATATGAAAAACGGAGGCGAGAGAGTTATGTTCGATACCATTCATCATATTGCAATTATTGGAAGCGATTATGAAAAGTCAAAACATTTTTATGTGGATCTGCTTGGATTTAAAGTAATCAGAGAAAATTATCGAAAAGAACGTGATGATTACAAGATTGATCTGGCATGTGGACCACAGGAAATAGAACTTTTTATCATAAAAAATGCTCCAGCTCGTGTAAATTATCCAGAAGCATTGGGATTACGCCATCTGGCATTTAAAGTTGAGAGTGTAGATGATACAGTAAAAGAATTGAATGGGAAAGGAATTGAAACAGAGCCGGTACGCCTGGATGATTATACCGGAAAGAAAATGACATTTTTCCATGATCCAGATGGACTTCCATTGGAAATTCATGAGTAGAAAATAGCATAGAATAGAAAGAGACAGATAGCGCGATTTGACATCGGCATTCGGGGATGATTATGTGGTGGCTCCGGGCGGGAAGCATGGAGTATTTTGCTATACTTATTTTGGACGGCTCTGCCTTCCGGTGTGTTCCTGTAATCCATGTTTTCCCTCCTTACTTAGCCTTATGGCTGCTTATCTGCTGATTTCTTTCCTTCATTGTTGCACCATCCGGATAGTTGGTTCCTTTTAGCACGGCGTTCTTCAATCATTAAATGCAGAAGAACTATTTGATATTAATACAATGCAGTATGCCGAAGATTCCCCATGATACATATATCAAATACGTTTCATGGGGAGTTATTTTTATGTATTTAGATTTTCAAGTTCATAAATGGACAAGTCAGTAAAATGAGCAATTTCTTCAATGGTTAGTTTGCCGGAAGATAGCATACGCATTGTGGTTTTTACAGCTGTTTCATGTGAACTTTCCAACAGCATCTTTTCTATTTCTTCACACATGGAAAATCTCCTTTTTCTGATTATTCAGCAGATTTTTCAGAAGTAGAGTCGTTCTTTTTTCGGGACTTTCCAGAAATCATTTTGTGACCGGAATAGATAGACATAATCATGCAGAGAAGAGAGCTGCAAGCAAAATATTTATGTGCAGATTTCATATCTTTATAACCAGTGTAAAAAGTTCCAATCATGGTTGCCAATGCACCGAGTGACCAATATTTATGAGATTTCATCTTTCTTAATACCTCCTGTGTTTTTTCTATATCATACATCTTTTTGAAAAAGATGCAAACAGGAATTTATACAGGAATATATAAGCAAAGATTCTATAGAACAAAACGTGGACAGATTGATTTTTGAATATCATTTGGACGAGTTAAAATAGACTATAAAATTAAATAGGAGATAATCAAATGGCAAAGAGTACAAGAGGATTTTGCAAATATTGCGGAAAAGAATACACAAGAACGGGGATAGCAAAGCATTTACAAACGTGTAAGAAAAGAGTTGATTTGTGCGAAAAAGCGGAAAAAACAGAAAAATATTTTGAATTATTGTTATATGGAGCATATAATAAAGACTATTGGCTGATTATTCAAATCAAAGAGAATGCAACATTGGATGATCTGGATCGATTTATCCGTGATATTTGGGTAGAGTGTTGCGGACATTTAAGTGCATTTGAGATTGATGGTGTAAGCTATGAAAGGGAACCTGATGATGATTTTGGCTGGGGTGAGCCGGCAAAGAGTACGAATCATACATTAAAACAAGTGCTTACAACGGGAATGATTTTTAATTATGAATATGATTTTGGTTCTACAACAGAAATTATGGTCAAAGTGTTGGATCATTACAGTTCCCAAAAGCAGAACGAAAAAGTTGTGATTTTATCCAGAAATAATCCGCCACAGTTTGCATGTTCTATTTGTGGAAATCAGAAAGCAACATGGATCAATGCATTTCGTATTTATGATGAAGATCTATTCTGGTGCGAAGAGTGCGTGAATAAACTGGAAGAGGGTGAACTTGAAGCGTATGAGAATGACGTATGTTTTCTTCCAATCACGAATTCCCCAAGAATGGGAGTTTGTGGCTATGAAGGAAGTGATATTTATCCGGAACAATTTGAGCCGGATATACCAAAATAAGGATGTATGACGGGGAGTTTAAAGTCCTCTCCCTTTGGAATTTCACGTAGTCTCAAAAGGGAGAGGTTTTTTATTAATCCAACAATTTTCCCTCTCTGTAAGACCATTCAAGATAATCTGGATTCTGGTAATATAAGTCTGTTTTAAAATCAGATATTTTATCACTGATAAAGGAAGAAAAGATTTTTATCAGTTCCTGTACTTCCGCCCCTGCTTCCGCACAATCTTCTATCATAATACTATAAAGCCTTCCAATATCAAGATAACTCGGAATGGAATATTTACAGTCAGATATAGTATCGAAGGTCCCCTGCTTTATCTGATAATAACTAATTACTTCATCACTTACCTGTTCAAAACTGAGACAATGGTTTACTTCCGCATCATACAAAAGCTTTTTTATCCCTTCCTCACCAATTGCCTTAACGATATCACCTCTATGGTTCTTAGTCTCTCTGGCAATGTATTCTATCAATGCACACACATAAAAATAATCATTTCTTTCCTGTTCTGTCATACACTACCTCACTTTTCATAAATGTCAGACAATCAATTGCCGAAAGGGTATGGAAACTGATCTGATGAGTTGGATATTTAAACTCAGCTAATACCCAGAACTGTCTTCTTGTAATTCGCCCGGTAAGAAAATCATTCACATAATTCCATACGGTATCATTTGCCATCGGTCCCTCTACAATATCATATGTATGCGTTTTTCCGCTTCTACATTCTGCAATAAAATCCAACCACTCATCAGATATCTCAGGAAATCTCAGTATTTTTAAATTTTCAGTTGGCACATACTCATAATAATTGATAATTGGTTCACCGATTCCACGATTTGCCCAGCGTATAGCCTGATTCATATTATTTGTACAATAAAATCCCCATGAAAAATCTTTTGTATATTTTGTTTTTCTTATTTCTGGATATTGAACAATTTCTTTACTTGCGTGATATAGTTCCATAGATTCTCACCTCATAAAAATAGTTCCACAGTACTGATTTAATAATATCATGAAACCATTTTATCGTAAAGCTAAAAACCATCACTAATTTCTATTGCGCATCGCTCCATACTTTTCCTCAGATTGTTTGACTTGATTTGCGATTCTGCAATTTACAGTCAATACATTCCCAACATTCTAAATAAAAAGTTGACAATCAATCCCCGATGTTTTAGAATAGTAAACTATAAAACACATAGAGGTTTACAAATGACTAAAACGAAAAGCATGATTTATTGTGGTCTTTTTACGGCGTTGATTGCAGCGGGGGCATTTATTAAAATCCCTGTACCTGTGGTTCCGTTTACACTGCAGTACCTGTTCACTATGCTTGCCGGACTGTTTCTGGGATCCAGAAAGGGTATGATTTCTGTGGTTGCCTATATGCTGCTGGGGCTGGCGGGACTTCCGATCTTTTCGGAAGGCGGTGGAATCTGGTATATTTTCAAGCCAAGCTTCGGTTATATTATAGGGTTCTGCCTGGGAACATACGTAACCGGACTTATCGCAGAACGTCTTAAGCAGAAGACAGTTTTTCGCTACTTACTTGCAAATCTGGCAGGTCTGATGATCGTCTATACCTGTGGAATGGTTTATTACTATGTGATTTGTAATTATGTAATCGATACACCGATTGGAATCTGGCCGCTGATTCTTTATTGTTTTCTTCTTGCAGTACCCGGTGACATTGCATTAAGTGTTCTGGGTGCTGTTATTGCAAAGCGTGTCAGACCGGTAGTGCTTCAATATCTTTTTGATTCAAAATCAAATGTCAGACTGAAAACGGAGGAGCTTGCAAAATGAATCCACTTATTTTAGCACAGGAAATTATTGATGGGCGCAGAATTACAAGGGAGGATGATCTTTCCTGTTTTCTTACCTGTGATTTAGATGAATTATGTGAAGGAGCAGACCGTATCCGCGAAGCATATATCGGTGATAAGGTGGATCTCTGTTCCATCATCAATGGCCGCAGTGGCAGGTGTCCGGAGGACTGCAAATATTGTGCGCAGTCAGTACACCACCATACTTCCTGCGAGATCTATGATTTTCTTCCGGAGGAAAAGATTCTGGAAGCATGTAAAATGAACGAAGAGGAGGGCGTTGATCGTTTCTCAATCGTTACTGCAGGAAAGGCCCTGACCGGAAAAGAATTTGATCAGGCGATCCACGCCTATGAAACCATGCATAAGGAATGTAATATTGATCTCTGTGCTTCCATGGGATTTCTTTCTTCCGAACAGCTGCATCGTCTTCATGAAGCCGGAGTAACCAGTTACCATCATAATATTGAGACTTCAAAGAGAAATTTTCCTAATATATGTACGACACATACATACGATATGAAGATTGAAACTCTGAAAAAGGTAAAGGCAGAAGGAATGTGTGCATGTTCCGGCGGTATCATAGGAATGGGAGAGACCTGGGAGGATCGTCTGGATATGGCAGTCAGCCTTGCGGAGCTGGGGATTGATTCTATTCCGATCAATGCATTGATGCCCATTCCGGGAACACCTTTGGAACACCTTGATCAGCTTTCAGAGCAGGATATCCTCCGGACAATCGCCTTCTTCCGTTATATTAATCCTGAGGCTAATATTCGTCTTGCTGCCGGACGGGCACTTCTTACCAATGACGGGGAAACCGCCTTTAAATCCGGAGCCTCCGCTACAATAACAGGGAACATGCTGACTACCGTTGCCTGTGCAACAATTCGCAGCGATCGAAAAATGCTCTCTGATATGGGCAGAGATGTAACACCGGAATATTGGAAGGAAGTGGAAGAATCATGAGCAAAGCGGTATTTATTACAGGAACAGGAACGGACATCGGTAAAACCTATCTCTCAGGACTGATCGTAAAAAAACTGGCACAGGCAGGAAAAAATCTGGCTTATTATAAAGCTGCAATGAGCGGAAATGACCGGCGCACAGACGGAAGTCTGATCCCGGGCGATGCACTTTTTGTCGAGGAGATGTCCGGTATTTCCCAGTCTCTGGATGATATGTGTCCGTATGTATATGAAAATGCCTGGTCTCCTCATCTGGCTTCAAGAGTTGAGGGCAATCCGGTGGATCTTGATGTTGTGCGAAGAGGATTTCTGAAGGCGGCAAATGATTATGAATATATTACCATGGAAGGAAGTGGCGGTATCCTCTGTCCGCTCTGCTTTGATGAACGCAAAATCCAGCTTGAGGATGTGATAAAAGAGTTTGAACTTTCCAGTATTCTGGTGGCAGATGCAGGGCTTGGTACAATAAACAGTGTTGTATTGACTGCCGAGTATATGAAAGTGCATTCCCTTCCTGTGAAAGGTATTATTTTTAATCATTACCATCCCGGAAATATTATGGAAGAGGATAATATTGCTATGTGCCAATATATGACTGGCCTTCCGGTTATTGCAAAAGTACAGGATAATGCGAAAGATCTTGAGATAGATGCGGATGCATTGGCAGAATTTTATGATGAGGTGAAGATCAAATGATATGGTATCCCTATGAACAAATGAAAACAATGAAAGATCCGTATAAGATTCTGGATGCAGAGGGTGTACATCTTTATACAAAAGATCAGAAGCTGATAGACTCTATATCTTCCTGGTGGTGTATGATTCATGGATATAAGCATCCGGAACTGACAGAAGCGATCAAGGAACAGGCAGACCGTTTCTGTCATGTAATGCTTGGGGGACTGACACATGATCCGGTGGAAAAGCTTTCTGCGAAGCTGCAGGAATTTCTGCCAGGAGATCTGGATTATTGCTTTTTCTCAGATTCCGGAAGCGTTGCTGTGGAGGTTTCGCTTAAAATGGCCCTTCAGTATAACACCAATCAGGGAAGAAAGCGCCCGTTAGTGCTGGCCCTTGAACATGCATATCATGGTGATACCTTTAAGGCAATGGAAGTTGGCGATGACGAGGATTATCATTTCGCTTTTGAAAAAAAAGAGGGTGTTGTCCATATTCCGACTGAGATTCCGGCCCTGGAGGAGGCATTTGAACAGTATCATGACCGTCTGAACTGCTTTATTGTGGAGCCTCTTTTACAAGGAGCAGGAGGAATGCGGATGTATGATATTTCATTCCTGAAGAGAGCAAGAGAATTATGTGACCAGTATGATGTTCTTTTGATTTTTGACGAGGTTGCAACCGGGTTTGGCCGCACAGGGAACCGCTTTGTGGCAGATCTTGTTCTGCCGGATATCCTGGTTCTTGGAAAGGCGCTTACTGGAGGATATATTGGTCATGCTGTCACTGTGGCAAATCATAAGGTATTTGATGCCTTTTACAGTGATAATGACAGACTTGCCCTGATGCATGGTCCTACTTTTATGGGAAATCCGCTGGCATGTGCTGTGGCTTTAAAGGGAATTGAGATTTTTGAGCGTGAAGATTATATGAGTAAGATCCGTCATATTGAACTGGTTTCACGTCGTGAGATGGAAGCGTTCATAGACCCGCGAATCAAAGAAGTCCGGATCATGGGTGGCTGCGTGTGCGTGGAGGTTCATGATTCCGGGGATCTGGAAGGTTTCCAGCAGTTTGGTTATGAACGGGGTGTGTTCAGCAGGCCATTTTTAAACTATATGTACTCTATGGTTCCGTATGTGATCAGGGACGAGGAGCTTATAAGAATTTTTGATGTGATGAAAGAATGGTTTACTCTGGAGCACATTTGAGGTAAAATATATAGAAAATTCGTAACTATTCAGCAGTCTACTATCCCGCGAGGTGTTTTGGCATAAACATGCCAAAATCCCGAGACATACAAGTCAAAATCCCATCGCCGAAGGCGATTTTTAATGGATTTTGACTCGTAACTGTGAAGGTACTGAACAGTTACGAAAATTCTAAAATATGGGCTTGCATATTATAAGAAGTAATGTAAAGTGGTATTAAAAAATGAAAACCGTCCCAGCAGGGGCGGCTTTCATTTTTTACGCCTATTTATTGTCCTTGCTGACATGAAAATAGTTCATAAGCGCAACCTGAAAAATTTTGGAACAATTGACTCCGTCTTTGCCAACCAACCATACAGGAAGTGAAAGAGTCTTTTTGACGTAAAAATGTTTAACAAAATCTGTTAAAATGCTATAATGCAGATATGAAAAAGAAAATTCTGAGAAAGTCCATAATGTATGATAAAAGGATTGCTATAAACTGGTACTGTGAAAATACGACAGAAGAGGAGTAAAAAATGTTATATATAGGAAATCACACAAGCTCATCCCGGGGATATCTTGCAATGGGGAAGCAGATGTTGACAAATGGCGGCAACACATTTGCATTTTTTACCAGAAATCCAAGAGGAGGAAAAGCCAAAGACATTGATCCGCAGGATGTGCAGGCATTTCTGCAGCTGGCAGAGGAGAATCATTTTGGAAAGCTGGTGGCTCATGCGCCTTACACTATGAATTGCTGCGCTGCCAGGGAAAACCTCAGGGATTTTGCAAGAGAAATCATGGCAGATGATCTGAGACGTCTGGAAATGACACCTGGAAATTATTACAATTTTCATCCGGGCAGTCACGTAGGACAGGGTGCAGAGGTGGGAATCAGTAAAATTGCAGACATTCTCAATGAAGTGCTGACAAAAGATCAGAGTACGATTGTACTCCTGGAAACTATGTCAGGAAAGGGCACAGAAGTAGGAAGAAATTTCGAAGAACTCCGTCAGATCATTGACAGGGTGGAGTTAAAAGATAAATTAGGTGTTTGTCTGGATACCTGTCATGTCTGGGACGGTGGATATGATATTGTAAACGATCTTGACAGCGTATTTGAAGAGTTTGAGCGGATAATAGGTCTGGACAAACTAAAAGCTATCCATTTAAATGACAGCATGAATCCTCTTGGCAGCCATAAGGACCGCCATGCCAGAATCGGAGAAGGTGAAATAGGATTGGAGGCACTTGTCCGCGTGATCAATCATCCTGCCACAGAAGGAATTCCGTTTATTCTGGAGACACCAAATGACGATGAGGGATGGACTCATGAAATCGCGTTGCTCAGAAATGAGTATAAACAGAAATGAGTATAAATATATCTGTCCGAATCAGGAAGATAAATTGGGGCGTGCAGATTATGGAAATAATTTTTCAAATGCGCTTTAGCGTGCTGACAAGTTGTAAGTGCAAATCAAAAGAGTAGGAGTGAGATCAAAAGGAAGGAATGCAGGAAAAAGCAGAAAGGCAGCAAAGATGCCAGGCAGTAGAGAAGTTGAGAGAAACACTGGACGAGAAGTATCTGTGGGAGGTTATTTTGCTCTATGCAGGTGAGAGTTTCAAAACCTACACAGGGCTTCCTTTCACCTATGAAGTAAGAAAAGGTCGGAATGGAGACTACACAAGGGAGCTATGGATCGACCGCAGGGAAAACAGCAAGAGTCTGGCGTTAAGTTCAGTGCTGTTGGCATTGAGAAACATAAAGAAAGTGGGAGCTGTAGTTGACAGACCCAAAGCTCTGGGCGACATCCGCGGAGTGAGTTATATATATGGAATGTTCTATCGCTTTGGGCTGATCGATGTGCCGGATACAGCCAGGCAGAAGATGATGTGTCTGTGAGAGCAGTATGCGAGAGTGTTGTCAGATTGTATGTTGTCAGATTGTAGCTTTTTGGGGTTACTTTATCTGGGTTTGTATGATAAACTTTATTATGCATTATTATTATATGTGAATTTCACATGATATGTTTTTTAGGAGGAAAGGTATGAACAAGAAGAAAAACGTGGATTCCGGGAGAAAGTCTGCAAGGCCGGATCACATTCAGAAAACAATATCACAGAAAAGTTCAGGAAAATGCAGAGGGAAGGTTATAAAGACCGGGGGATTATAATTCTTGTACTGCTGTTTGGTTTTGCAGGAAACCAATTTTTCCTGTCTGTCAGCAAAACAGACAGCGGGAAGGTGAAGGCCGTATCAGCTTCAGGTGCAGATAAGGAAAAAGAAGGCAGGATAATCGAACAAACTAAAAAAACTAAAGAAATTAAAGAAACCAAAGATGTGGTTGAGATGCAAAAGACTAAAGAGATTAATTTTCAGCCTCATTGTGTGGATTCTACAAAACCGGAAAATCTGATCAGCTATACTAATATTGAGGTGGATGGAAATGTACTTGAAAATATTGGAGATTATAAGGCTGATGGTGATATTTTCTTTAATATAGGACAGGATTATACAGATGTGGAGGGAATCGTCACATTCCGCGGAAACAGTTTTCGCGATGCCCCTTCCCATGGTTATGCAAATATGACTGATTTCAGGCTGAACAAATTATGGTCTGCAGATACAGGTTCTCTTTCTTCGGGCAGTGCAGTCTGGACAGGAAGCGGCTGGACAGGGCAGCCGCTTATGATGAAATGGCCAAAAGAAGTCAAAGCACATATGAATATGACAGAGAAAGCAAAGGCGGACGATGAACTGGTTGAGGTGATCTATGCCTGCATGGATGGGTACGTGTATTTTCTGGATCTGAGAACAGGAGAAAAGACACGTGACCCATTATATCTGGGATATACATTTAAGGGTGCGGGAGCCCTTGATCCAAGAGGATATCCAATTATGTATGTGGGTGCCGGATATAACAGCAACGAAGGAACTGCAAAGGTATTTGTAGTAAACTTGCTGGATTGTAGTGTTATGTATACTTTTGGAGACAATGATGAGTTTTCGCTCAGAGGAAGCCTGAGCTTTTTTGACGGATCAGCACTTGTGGATGCAGAGACAGATACTCTGATCTATCCGGGAGAGAACGGAATCCTGTATCTGATCAGGCTGAATACAAGATATGATCTGAACAGTGGGACTTTATCCGTTGATCCGGGCAGAACTGTAAAATGGCGCTACTATGGCACGAGAAGTAGTGCAGAGTCTTTCTGGCTTGGAATGGAGGACAGTGCGGCGATTTATAAAGGCTATGTATTTATGACCGATAATGGGGGAAATCTTATGTGTCTGGATCTGAATACTCTTCAGCTGGTATGGGTCCAGGATACATTGGATGACTCTAACTCAACGCCTGTTCTGGAAATCGAAAAAGGACATTTGTATTTGTATGTGAGTACTTCTTTCCGCCTTGGATGGAGAAGCTATGATACAGCCACTGTCCCTGTCTGGAAGATTGATGCAGAAACCGGCGAGATCGTATGGCATACAGATTATGAATGTACTACTGATGACGGTGTTTCCGGTGGAGTTCAGTCTACGATCGCCTGTGGAAAGGACAGCCTTGCTGATTATATATATGTGACAGTAGCAAAGACCTCTGACAATGCATCCGGAGTTCTTGCCTGTCTGAGAAAATCTGATGGATCTAAAGCATGGGAGGATTCTTCCTCATATGCCTGGTCTTCTCCTGTCTGTGTTTATAACAAAGATGGATCAGGAAAGGTTCTTTATTGCAACAGTACAGGTGATATCCGCCTTCTTGACGGCAAAACAGGCAAGCAGGAGGATGTATTATCTGTCAGCGATGGTGTGATAGAGGCTTCCCCGGCTGTCTACGATAACTATGCAGTTGTGGGCACCAGAGACTGTAAAATATGGGGGATCAGGCTGCGGTAAATATGAATACAGTCTATATAGAATGATCTATTGTTCTATTGTGACGACAATGCGGAAATAAGAAATTTAGAAGCAAGATTGCTCAGGAATCAATTTGTTGGCACAATATGTTAGTATGGCGGTATTGCTGCTGTCTATAGCAATACCGTTTAACCAAATCAGGCAAGTCCCTTGCTTTAATTGCAAAAAGCAATAAGAAGTGGGTAGGGGACTTGCTTATAACAGGTTTTCCTGGAAACCTGTACATTTCTGAAACTTCTTTACATTCACATCTGTTAACTGATGACCTTAAATCTAAAGAACACTCAATCGGGTCAAGCATTTTCCTGAGCTGAGATAACCTTAAATCAGAGAACACTCAATCAAGTCAAGTATTTTCCTAAGTTGAGATGACCTTAAATCAGAGAACGCTTAATCAAGTCAAGTATTTTCCTAAGTTGAGATGACCTTAAATCAGAGAATACTCAATCAAGTCAAGCATTTTCCCAAGTTGAGATGACCTTAAATCAGAGAATACTCAATCAAGTCAAGTATTTTCCTAAGTTGAGATGACTGCAAATCAGAGAACATTTAATCAAGTCAAGTATTTTCCCAAGTTGAGATGACCTTAAATCAGAGAACACTCAATCAAGTCAAGCACTGAGCCAGAGTGTGTTTGGAAAATCATTCCCACAATCTGCATGCCCCACTTTGCGGTATATTTTGCCCGAATTCGGTTGCCGTAGCTCGCCGTTACGACGCTTTCATCCGAACAAAATCTCCCATAAATTGTGACGTACATCTTGCGAAAAGCATTTTTCAAACACGTTCTAGGTCGACTTCAAATCATAAATCCCCCAATCACAAATTAATCAATTCAAACTAAGAAAAGAGGAGAAGATTATGCAAGGATTACGAAATATGCTATTGCAGGAGCAGAAACATTTGCAGGAAATTGCAGATAAAGCCAGGATGGGTATGAGTGTAGAACCAGAAGGACATCTTCGGATTTCTAGGGATAAAAACAAGCCTCGATATTATCAATGTATAGATGGTAATAATGAAATTTATATTCCGAGGTCGAATAAAGAGCTGCCTAAACTGCTGGCACAGAGAACATATAATAGAACTGTGTTGAAAAAAGTAGAAGCAAGGCTTAAACAAATAGGAAAAATACTGCAGGACTATACAGATGATGAAATTGAAAAAATTTATACATCAATGCACAAAGAAAGACAATTGTTGGTGACACCAATAGAACCAACATGGAATCAATTACTTATGAAATGGTATGAAGAAGAATATCAGGGAAAAGAATTTAAAGAAGGAGTACCAGTGATTTTTACTGAAAAGGGAGAAAGGGTAAGATCTAAATCCGAAAAAATAATTGCAGATTATTTGTATAGAAAGAATATTCTCTATAAATATGAGAAACCGCTTTATTTGAATGGATATGGCATAGTATATCCGGATTTTACATTACTTTCCAGAAAAACAGGAAAGGAAATTTATTGGGAACATGAAGGAATGATGGATGATCAGGAATATGCAAGAAAAGCAATACAAAAAATAGAATCTTATCAAATGAACGATATTTATCAGGCTGATCGGCTGATTCTTACTTTTGAAACCAAACAATGTGTTTTAAATTCAAAAATAATAGAAAATCTGACAGCCAGATATTTGTTTGAAATGATATAACTGAAGGTAATAATACAAATGCCGGAGGAATAGACAGAGGGCAGGAATGAGGGCTTAAAAGAGCTTCCCTATTCCTGCTTTTCTTTTTCGTGACTTTCCGATACTGGAGGTTCAATTCTTCTATGATATTTGTTGTGTACATATTGCGTCTGATATCATTAGAAAATTGAAAAAAGTGACTTCAAATCACAAAATTCCCAATTAAATCAAGCACACCCCCGAGTCAGAGCGTGTTTGAAAAATCATTCCCACAATCTGCACGCCCCACTTTGCGGTATATTTTGCCCGAATTCGGTTGCCGTAGCCCGCCGTTATGACGCTTTCATCCGGACAAAATCTCCCACAAATTGTGACGCGCATCTTGCGAAAAGCATTATTCAAACACGCTCTAATCTTCAGAGTTAGATTGACTTGAAATTGTAAAATTTTAAATTAAGTCAAGTATTTCTTGAAGAAAAGATGACTAAAAATTATAAAACCGTAAATCAGGTCAAGCATTGCCCGAGGAAAAGTTGACTTTAAATTATATAACCGCAAAATAAGTCAAGCATTGCCCGAGGAAAAGTTGACTGTAATTCATAAAACAACAAAACAAGTCAAGCATTCCCCGGGGAAAAGCTGACTGTAATTCATAAAACAACAAAACAAGTCAAGCATTGCCCGAGGAAAAGCTGACTGTAATTCATAAAACAACAAATCAAGTCAAGCACTCCTCCGAGACACGTTGACTTCATTTATAAAAAACCAAATCAAGTCATCCCTTCTCCCCAACACCATCCCTCAAAAAGCTCAATTCCTACAGGATATGAGAGGTAATAGAAAATTGTGTGTCTGACTCATTAATTTGAGAAGAGGAGAAATATAACAATACTTTCAAGCAATATTTATTTGCTATATTTGCCTTCTTGCACCTTTTATTAACTTGCCATTTATCGCACTAAATGGTAAAATTTAAATATCTTACAGTTTTACGACACAATATTTTGAAAAAACTGAAAACAAAGGAGAGGAAGCGATGGAAGAGAGAAATAACAGACTGCTGAATGCGAAGCTGAACAAGTATATTGTTCCGGGGATTATGATGTCTCTGGCGCTTCAGCTGGGAAATATCGTAGATACGATATTTGTAAGTAACCTGATCGGGGTGGAGGCAATGTCTGCAGTTACCCTGAGCCTGCCTGTGGAGACAATCGTTCAGCTGACAGGATACTGCCTTGGTATCGGCGGTTCCATAGCAGTGGGAAACATGCTTGGCAAACGAGACAAAGAAGGGGCATCGAAATTGTTTTCTGCCACATTTATAGTAACACTTGTGGTGGGAATCATTTTTTCAATCTGCGCCCTTCCTGCAGCAGAACCTGTTGCCAGACTTCTGGTATCAGGTGACGGTGTCCTGACCGGTTATACCAGAGATTACATACGTGTAAGTATGCTGGGGGCACCGGTGATCGGAATTGGACTGATGATGGTCAATTACCTTGGGGTGGAGAATCATCCGGAGCTGGCATCAGCCTACCTTATCGCAGCCAATGTGATCAATCTTGTGCTGGACTATATATTCCTCAGATATACTCCGCTGGGAATTACAGGTGCATCCTTATCAACTGTTCTTGGTTTCCTGTTTGCAATGGGAATTTTTGTGCTTTATATCCGCTCTGATAAGCGAAACCTCCACCTGATCCTGCTAAAGCCAGGCGAACTTGGAATCACAAAGGAAGCAATCATCACAGGCGTGCCAATGCTGATCTTTATGGCAGCTAATTTTGTAAAGGCGCTTGGACTGAATACCATTATCATGAACCAGCTGGGCGAGGAAGGTATGGCAGTATTTACTGTCTGTGACAATGTGCTGCTGATCGTCGAGATGCTTACAGGCGGAATCATCGGTGTGATCCCCAATGTGGCAGGAATCCTTTTTGGAGAGAAGGACTACGTGGGAATCCGGGTTCTCTGTAAAAAGATGTTGAAATACAGTTATATCCTGCTGGCTGTGATCTTTGTCCTTATTATGCTGTTTACCGAGGAAATCACTGTCATGTTCGGAAGCGGCGGTGGCGAGCTGGGCAGCCATATGGTCCAGGCGCTGCGCATCTTTGCTTTGTGTGTGGCACCTTATCTGTGGAATAAGTTTATTATCAGCTATTACGAGTCCATTGAGGAGACAGCCATTGCAAGTTTTGCCACATTTCTGGAGAATGCGGTGGTAGTTCTGCCTGCAACCCTGGTGGGAATCCTTGTATGGAAACAGATTGACGGGATCGGTATCGACGGAATTGCAGCAGGATTTGTTGCCACTGAGATCATAACTGCAGTTGCAGCCTGTATTTTCAGAAAAATCAGGCATAAGAATACAAGCTTTTATATTGTTCCTGACAAAAATCCGGGGATTAATCTGGATTTTTCCATTAAGAGTACCATGGAGGAAGCACAAACGGTTCATAAGAGGATCATAGAGTTCTGCCAGGAACAGGGAGCTTCTAAAAGCAAGGCAAATCTTGCCGCAGTGTGTGCGGAGGAAATGACTGTAAATATTATACGATTCGGGGGAAAAACCTCCAACTGGATCGACATTAACCTCTGTCTGGAGGATGAGCTCTGCAGACTGAGGATCAGAGATAACGGTGTAAATTTCAACCCTCTGGAATATCAGTATGACAGTGAAGACTTTGATATACATGGGATTGAACTTGTCAAGAAGGTATCAAAATCCATGGATTATATTCGTGCGATTGATATGAATAATACCATAATATCTTTTTAGGAGGTACATGAAAATGAAAAATATTAATGAAAGGAACAATTTTGTTTTTGAGTTTCGGCCGGTAACAGAATTGTTCGAGGAACAGGTGAAGCTTCATCCGGAGAAATGTGCAGTTGTCTCCGGCAAAGAGAGCTTCACCTATGCACAGCTCAACGAACGGGCCAACAGGATTGCCAATGCACTTGTGGAAAAAGGTGTCAGACGGGAGACTATCGTAGGTGTGGTTCTTGAGAGATGCTGTGATTTCTATGCAGTGCGACAGGGTATCCTGAAGGCAGGAGGCGCATTTGCAGTTGCCACACCGGATTATCCTGATGACAGGATCCGGTATATTTTTGAGGATTCAGGAGCTCCTTTTATTATCACAACAAAGGAGATCGCAGAGGAACGAAGGGAACTGTTTGCTAAGCTTCCCTGTACAGTACTTCTGATCGAGGAACTTCTGGAGAATGAGAATGCAGAGAATCCTCAGGTAAAGATCGGGGAGCATGATCTTTGTTATTGTATCTATACTTCCGGTTCCACAGGCAAGCCCAAGGGTGTGCTGATCGAACATATCAACCTTGCCAATTTTGTAAATCCGGATCCGAAAAATGCGGAAACTTATGGTTATGTAAGCAGAGGAAGTGTATCTCTTTCCATGGCAGCCATGACCTTTGATGTGTCTGTTCTGGAGGAATTTCTGCCACTTACCAACGGGATGACTGCGGTGATCGCCTCTGATGAGGAGATTCTGAATCCTCTTATGCTGGGTGAGCTGATCGTCAGAAATAAAGTGGATATTATGACCACAACTCCTACTTACCTGTCCAATATGATCGATCTGCCCCAGCTTGAAAAAGCAGTTTCTCAGATTAAGGTGTTTGATGTAGGTGCAGAGGCTTTTCCTCCGGCTCTGTATGACAAGATTCGCAGAGTAAACCCGGATGCTTACATTATGAATGGTTATGGACCTACGGAAACTACCATCAGCTGTACCATGAAGGTAATTACGGACAGCAGAAACATTACCATTGGTACGCCTAACGGTAATGTGAAGGTATATATTGTAGATAAAGAGAATAAGATCCTTCCGGACGGAGAGACCGGAGAGCTTGTGATCGCAGGACTGGGCGTTGGCAGAGGTTATATGAATCTGCCGGATAAAACAGAGGCTGTATTCATTGATCTTAACGGAGAGAGAGCTTATAAGACCGGTGACCTTGCAAGGATCAGCCCTGAGGGTGAGATTGAATTTTTCGGAAGAATAGACAATCAGATCAAGCTTCGCGGTCTGAGGATTGAGCTTGGTGAGATCGAGGAAGTGATCAATTCCTATGAGGGAATCATTACCAGCATTACTCTGCCTGTAGATAACAAATTCCTCTGCTGCTATTTTATGGCTGACCGCCAGATCAATACAGAGGAGCTTTCTGCCTATGCATCAGAGTCCCTGGCTCATTATATGGTTCCTGAGGTTTTTGTCCAACTGGAAAAGATGCCTGTGACACAGAATGGCAAAATTGATAAGAAAGCACTGCCAAAGCCGGCTGCACAGCCAAAGAATCTGAAAGAACCCCAGACTCCTATGCAGAAGAAGATTTTTGAAATCGTTGCAGACGTTGTGGAGAATGATTTTTTTGGAACTGACACAAGTTTTTACAGGGCGGGGCTGTCTTCTATCAGTGCCATGAAGCTTTGTATTCTGATCTCAGAGGAATTCGGAGTGACTGTGAAAACCAGTGATATTCACGAAAACAATACGGTGGAGAAACTGGAAAAATATGTGATGCTTGCACCGAAGATCAGAACCTATGAAAAGAGAGAAGTTTACCCTCTTACCGGCTCCCAGAAGGGTATTTTTGCAGAGTGCATGAAGAATCCTGAGAGTACGGTATACAATATTCCGTTCCTGTTTGAACTGGAAAGCTCTGTTGACGTTCAGAAGCTGTCAGATGCCATTTCTCAGATGATCGCTGCACATCCGTATTTGCTGACAAAGGTTTATTTAAGTGACAGCGGAGAGATGGTGCAGAAGCCTTGTGAGGAAGCCTTTGTACCAGAGGTGGTCCGGACCACAAATGAGCAGTTTGAAAAGATAAAAGATGAGCTGGTGCGTCCCTTTAAGCTGGAAAAGGGACGGCTGTTCCGGGCGGGGATTTATGTGACAGAAGACAGGAAATATCTTTTTACAGATTTCCACCATATCCTGGCAGATGGTAATTCCTATGATATTATTTTTGAGGATATCGATCGGGCCTATCTGGGTGAGAAATTGGAGAAAGAATCCTACACAGGCTTTGATGCTGCCCTTGATGAAGAACAGCAGATGAAAGAGGGAAAATATAAGAAGGCCGAGAAATATTATGACAGTATTTTCGAGGGAATTGAGACAGAATCCCTGCCTCTTCCTGACTGCTCAGGAAAGACTCCTGAGAGAGGATATCTGTCGATGCCTGTGGACACCGGAGAGTCTCTGGTACTTTCTGCCTGCGAGAAGCTGGGGGTTACTCCAAACATTCTGTTTACAGGTGTATTCGGCATTCTCATGAGCAGATATTCCAATTCCGAGGAGAGTCTTTTTGCAACTATTTATAATGGAAGAAATGATTCCAGACTGGAGAATACAGTCTGCATGCTTGTAAAGACTCTGCCGGTTTACTGTTCCTGTGATCCGAAAGTCACCATACAGGCCTATATGACAGAGCTCTCTGAGCAGATTCTGTCTTCCATGGCAAATGATATTTTTCCGTTCTCTGATATCTGTGCAAAGTACGGGATTAATTCTGATCTGGTATTTGCATATCAGGCAGAGCTTGGGGATGATTTCCCGATCGGTGATACTGTTGCCAGGGGCCATGACCTTTCTCCGGATATGTCAAAGATGCCTCTGTTGATCCAGGTAAGAGAATACGATCATAAATATGTGCTTACTGCAGAATACCGCAGTGACATGTACAGTGAAGCCTTTGTACGTGGAATGCTGGAATCCTATGAGGCAGCTATGGATTCCCTGCTGAAAGCAAAATATATTTCGGAAGTTTCTGTTCTTTCCCAAAATGGAGCGGACAAAATTGCGGAATTTAATAATACTGCCTGCGAATATGACAGAAGTAAGACCATCGCTGATATGTTTGAGGAGCTGGTACAGACCATTCCTGACCATACGGCTGTGGTATTTAAGGATAAAAAATATACTTACAGAGAACTGGATGAGATCAGCGACAGACTTGGAAAATATATCGCATCCCAGGGAATCGGCAGTGAGGATGTTGTTTCCATTCTGATCCCCCGCTGTGAATATATGGCGATCGCGCCGATGGGCGTGATAAAGGCAGGTGCAGCTTACCAGCCTCTGGATCCAACCTATCCCAGGGACCGCCTGATGTACATGATGGAGGATTCCTCTGCAAAGCTTCTCATTGCTGACAGAGAGCTTCTTCCTCTGGTAGACGGATATAAAGGACCGGTGCTGTTTACAGATCAGATCTGGCAGATGGAGGATAGGGATGTTGTGCTTAAGAAGCCGCAGCTGCATGATCTGTTTATCCTTTTGTATACTTCCGGTTCCACAGGTGTGCCAAAGGGCTGTATGCTGGAATATGGAAATATTACTGCTTTCTGTCACTGGTTCAAGAGGTATTATGGCATAGATTCGGATTCCAGGGTAGCTGCATATGCTTCCTTTGGTTTTGATGCCTGCATGATGGATATTTACGGTGCCATCACAAACGGTGCACAGCTTCACATTATTCCGGAGGAGATCCGTCTGGATTTCATTGGACTGCAGCGCTATTTTGAGGAAAATGGCATCACGCATTCCTTTATGACTACTCAGGTGGGAAGGCAGTTTGCGCTGGAGATGGATTGTAAGAGCCTGAGATATCTTTCTGTAGGAGGAGAGAAACTGGTTCCATGTGAGCCGCCAAAAGATTATAAGTTTATCAATGCTTATGGACCTACAGAAGCGACTATTTTTACGACTGTATTTGAAGTGGACAAATATTATCCAAATGTCCCGATCGGAAAAGCACTTGACAATGTGAAGCTTTATATTACAGACAAGCTGGGGCATATGCTTCCTCCCGGTGCATGCGGAGAGCTGATGATCACCGGCTGGCAGGTTTCCAGAGGATATCTTAACAAGCCGGAAAAAACTGCCGAGGTCTATACAAAGAATCTTTATGATGATACACCGGGATACGAAGTGATGTATCATTCAGGTGATGTGGCAAGATTTCTTCCGGATGGAAATATCCAGATCATTGGCAGAAAGGATTCCCAGGTTAAGATCAGAGGTTTCAGGATTGAGCTTTCTGAGGTTGAGGAAGTGATCCGCAGATATGAGGGCATCAGGGATGCCACTGTAGTTGCCTTTGATGATCCAAATGGTGGAAAATATATTGCTGCCTATGTGGTATCGGACAGCACTGTTGATATCAATGCCCTGAATGATTTTATTAAAGAGACAAAGCCTGCCTATATGGTACCTGCAGTTACCATGCAGATTGACAAAATTCCTCTGAACCAGAACCAGAAGGTAAATAAAAAGGCTCTTCCTCTGCCTGAGAAAAAAGCAGCGGAGATCATTAAGCCTGAGAATGAGGTTCAGCAGATATTATTTGACTGTATCGCAGAGGTTCTGGGGTATACGGATTTTGGGATTACCACAGATATTTATGAGGCAGGTCTGACATCCATCACTGCCATTAAGCTGAATATCCTGATCTCCAAAGCCTTTGACATTGTGATCAAAACTTCAGATATTAAGAATCATCCCACTATCCGAATGATGGAGGAATTTGTAAAAACTGCGGGAAAAGAAAGCAAAAGAGAAGTACAGGAAAGTTATCCTCTTACCAACACTCAGGAGGGGATTTTCATTGAGTGTACTGCAAATATGGGTTCTACCATTTACAATATCCCGTATCTGTTAAAGCTTGATAACAAGGTGGATCTGGACAGACTGGCAGAAGCCATTGACAGTACTGTTGAGGCGCATCCTTATCTGAAAACCCGTCTGTTTATGGATGACAACGGAAATGTACTTCAGAAACGAAACGATGGGCTCAGTTATAAAACACCGATTTTAAACGGAATGAACAGAGACACTCTGGTACGTCCATATATGTTGTTTAATGAACAGCTTTTCCGGTTTGAAATCTACAGAACCTGTGATGGCAATTATCTGTTCCTGGACCTTCACCACATTGTTGCCGATGGTACATCTCTGGCTATTATAATTAATGATATTAACAGAGCTTACAGCGGTGAGAAGCTGGAACCGGAAGGTTATACTTCCTATGATCTGGCACTGGATAACAGAGATGCCCTGGCAGGTGATATCTATAAAAATGCAGAGAATTATTATAAGTCAGTATTTGAACATGCAGGTGGAAGCATCAGCTTCTATCCGGACAAAAACGGTGCGGCTCCAACAGCAGAACTTTACCACAGAGAGACCAGATCCATTTCCGTGCAGAATGTGAAGGAATTCTGTAAAAAGCATGGAATTACGGAGAATGTATTCTTCATTTCCGCTTTTGGTATCACACTTGGAAAATATAATTTCAAAAAGGATGCTGTATTTACCACTATTTACCATGGAAGAAACGATTCCAGACTTTCGGAAACAGTGGGTATGCTGGTAAAAACACTCCCTGTTTTCTGCGATTTCTCAGGAACAGCTAAAGATTGCCTGAGCGGTGTACAGAAACAGCTGATCGATTCCATGAACAACGATATTTATCCTTTCTCACAGATCAGCCATGAGTTTGATATTAAGGCAGATGCCATGGTTATTTACCAGGGCGACAATTTTGCTTTTGACACCATTGGCGGGGAATATGCACAGGAGGAGCCTGTCAGCCTGAACATGGCAAAGGCACCGGTTTCTGTCAGCATTTCCATTGAAAAGAACAGATTTGTCTTTGAGATTGAGTACAGAGGGGATATGTACCATGAGGAAACTATCCGGTATCTGGCTGACAATCTGGAAACCACTGCAGAGGGAATCTTAAGGGAATGCGATCCGGCTGATATCCGGCTGATGTTTGAGGAAAAAACTCAGATGGAGGATATTCCGGAACATGCAGGAAAGACCTTCATAGATCTGTTTAAGGAGATGGCTGCCAGATATCCGGACAGACCGGCAGTGCGGGATGACTCCGGAGATTTTACTTACAGAGAGTTGGACAGAATGTCTGATTATATTGCTCAGAAGCTTACGGAAAACGGATTTGGCCCGGAACAGGCAGCAGGTATCCTGTGCGGCAGGACAAAGGAATATACAGTAGCCTATGTGGGTGTTATGAAGGCCGGCGGAGCCTATGTTCCTCTGGATCCGGAGTATCCACAGAGCAGAATTGAATATATGCTGAAGGATTCAGGAGCAAGAAATCTCCTTGTGATCGATCAGTATCAGAATCTTGTGGAATTTTATGACGGAAATGTGATCAGTCTGGACAGTGTGTCAGATGAGGCTGAGGATTTTGAACTTTCTGCAGAGCTTATTTCTCCGAAACCGGAGAACCTTGCCTATATGATCTATACCTCAGGCTCCACAGGAAAGCCAAAGGGTGTTATGATCGAGCACAGAAATCTGTTGAACCTGATCGAATATATCACACTGAGCAGAAATACTTCACCGGATGACATTGTGGCAGAGTTTGCGAGCTTCTGTTTCGATGCGTCAGTGATCGATCTGTTTGCACCTCTTACCGCAGGAGCAGTCCTGTATATTTTACCGGAGAGTATCCGTAAGGACGCCATTGCCATAAGCAGATATATAAAGGAAAAAGAGATCACCACCGTAACCTTCCCTACCCAGATGGGAGAACTGGTTGCAGAACTTCTGGAGGATGCACCTGCTCTTAAATTTGTTACACTTGGCGGCGAGAAATTCAAGCATTACCGTAACCGTACCTATCAGATGATCAATGGCTACGGTCCTACAGAGAATACGGTTTCTTCCACAGAGTTTTTGGTAGACAGACAGTATGACAACATCCCGATCGGAAAATCACAGCGGAATGTGCGCAGCTACATTGTGGATGAGAATCTGAACCGGCTTCCGGTGGGTGCGTCCGGCGAACTTTGTCACGCAGGAAGGCAGATTGCCAGAGGATATCATAATCTTCCGGAAAAAACAGCATCTGTGTTTGTAGAAAATCCATTTGCTGTATGTGAGCAGGAAAGCCGTCTTTACAGGACCGGTGATATGGTCCGTATGAAAGGTGACGGAAATATTGAGTACATAGGCCGGATCGATTCACAGGTGAAGATCAGAGGATATCGTGTGGAGCTTGGTGAGATCGAAGGTGCCCTTCTGAAACATGAGCTGGTGAAAAATGCAGCCGTTACAGTAATTGAAAAGGGTGGAAATAAATATATCACAGCTTATTATACAGGAGAAGCCATCCCGGAGGATGAACTGAAGACCTTCCTGGAGCCGCTGATCCCGGATTATATGATGCCGTCTTTCTTTGTCAGCATTGAGGAAATGCCTGTGACACCGGGCGGTAAGATTGATAAAAAAGCACTGCCAATGCCGGAGGTAACCACGAACACTGCCAGCTATGTAGAGCCGGTTACAGCAGCTCAGAGAGCACTCTGTGAGATTTTTGAGAAAGCACTGGGAATTGAAAGAGTAGGGATTGAGGACAACTTCTTTGAGCTGGGCGGATCTTCCCTTACTGCATCCAAGGTTGCTGTTATGTGTCTGTCAAAGAATATTTCACTGGTATATGCGGATATTTTCAAATATCCTACTGTACGGGAACTTGCAGCTCTGGTTGATGATGACGGAGTTACAGAGGCTGCACAGAGCAAGAATGAATTTTCGGATTATAACTATAACAGGATCCAGAATGTGATCAGCGCAAATACAGAAGAAAATGCAGACCGGATCACAAAGGAAAAGCTGGGAGATATTATGGTCACAGGTGCCACAGGTTTCCTGGGGATCCATGTCCTTAAAGCATTCCTTGACAATTATGACGGTAAGGTTTACTGTCTTGTACGTAAGGGCAAATATGAATCGCCTGAAAAGCGAATGATGAACATGCTGATGTACTATTTTGATGATCCATACAAAGAGCTGTTTGAAAGCCGTATTATCTGTGTGGATGGGGATATTACCTCAAAGGAACAGGTAACAGGATTTTCAGAATACAAATTCAGCACCATCATTAACTGCGCTGCCTGCGTAAAGCATTTTGCGGCTGATGATGTACTGGAAAGAATTAATGTGCAGGGTGTGGAAAATCTGATCGATTTCTGTAAGAATAACGGCCGCAGACTGATCCAGATTTCTACGGTTTCCGTTGCGGGAGAGGGTTCTGACGGTGTTCCGCCAATGTCCAGAGTTTTCTGTGAGAATGATCTGTACATCGGACAGAATATTACCAACGAATATATCCGCACCAAATTCCTGGCAGAGAGGGCGGTTCTGGAAGCAGTTTCCGAGGGACTGGACGGCAAGGTAGTCCGGGTAGGTAATCTGATGAGCCGAAACTCTGACGGCGAGTTCCAGATTAATTTCATTACCAATGGATTCCTTCGCAGCCTGAGAGGTTATGCGGCTGTAGGTAAATTCCCTATGGGCGGTATGCATGAGGTGGCAGAATTCTCACCGATTGATTCTACTGCGCTGGCAGTTCTGAGACTGGCTCAGACCGACCGGAGATTTACTGTATTCCATGCATGTAACAGCCATCATATTTATATGGCAGACCTGATCTACGCAATGCGCAGCTATGGATTCAGGATTGATATTGTAAGAGATGAGGAGTTTGAGGCAGCAGTGAAGGAATTTGCAAAGACCGGTCAGGATTCTGATGCGGTTTCCGGACTGATCGCCTATACCTCACATAATGAAAATGAAATCTATACCATTGATTACAGCAATCGTTTTACAGCACAGGTTCTGTACAGGCTGGATTATAAATGGCCGGTTACAGATGACAGATATCTGGAAAATGCAATTGCAGCACTTGACAGACTTACATTTTTTGATTGATTCAGGAGGGAAAATTACAATGGAAATTATCACAAAAACAGAAGGTAACAAAGCAACTATGGAAATCAGCGGATGGCTTGATACACAGACAGCTCCCCAGTTAGGGGAGGCTCTGTCCGGACTTGAAGACAGCATCACAAGTCTGGTATTTGATTTTACAAATCTGGAGTATATTTCATCTGCAGGCTTACGTCAGGTGATCGTGGCCTACAAAAAAATGGCTCAAAAGGATGGATTTAAGATCATCAATGTTTCTGATGAGGTTTACGATGTATTCAGCCTTACAGGGTTTGACAGCAAGATCGATATTCAGAAGAAGTAACTGTTGATCAGATGCAGAAATTATACAGGATCAATATTAATCATTTTGAGGATCCGCTTAAGAATGAAAGGCTTCTGGATCTGGTTGGGATCAGAAGAAGAGAAAAGGTCATCAGGTATCGTATGCCTGATGACCGCAAAAGAAGTCTGGGTGCAGGGATCATCATCAGAAAAATCCTCGATGAAAACGGGCTTACGGAAAGCTGCCTGAGATATTCTGACAATGAAAAGCCGGTTGTGGATGGCCTTTTTTTTAATGTATCTCATGCGGGGGACTATGTTGTGGGTGTGCTGTCAGACTGCGAAGTCGGGTGCGATATTGAGAAAAATGCCAATGCGCCTCTTGAGGTGGCAGAACATTATTTCTACCATTCAGAGCTTGCTTACATCAAGGCTGCGAAGAACAAAGATAAGGCGTTTTTTACGCTCTGGACATTAAAAGAAAGTTATATGAAAATGACAGGCAGAGGAATGAGCCTCCCTTTGGATTCTTTTGAAGTGGTTCCCACAGAAGAGGGGTTTGTCCTCGGAAAATCCTCAGAAAGGCCATGCTTTTTTGAGACAATGGAATTTGACGGTTATATTTTCTCGGTCAGCAGTGAGAGGGCTTTTTCTCTTCACAATCCATTGGAAATTGTTTTCGACGATATTTATGTATGATCACAGAGGATTTTTCAGACGCATTCTAGAGTTCCAATCAGACAGGAAAGCGTATATGTCAGATATTGCTTCTGCTGTACGGGAGAACTGAGGAAGGCATCGGAGCAGGTAAACCAGGTGTAACAGGTATTTCTGGTTGCTGCTTTCCGGTGCTTTCTGTCAATTCCGGATCCGAGAGATTTCGGGATAACCGTATCCTCCTCTGGGAGATAATAGTAATCCTTATAATCTGCATAGTATTGTTTCAGTTTCCCGTCAGTTGTTTTGATAATTAAATTGATTTCTTCGTCTTTTCCTGTCAGATAGAAGTCGGTGTTTCCATTGGAAAATTCCTGTGGCAGTGTGCAGGGGAGCTTCAGTTTCAGAATCAGGTTGTCTCCGTCAAATTCACTGTATGTAACTTCATAATCTCCATCATAGATGCAAAGATATCCCAGCATATCAAAGATTCTTCCAAGTCCCAGCACATCCTCCAGGTTATGTCCAAGGATTTCATCAGCTGTAAAGGCATCTCTTTTTTTCAGAAAATCTTTGTAAAGTTTAATGCATTCCTTACCATTATCATAAATCCTGTCTTTGATCCCCAGAAATTCTTCCATGCAGGGCTGCTTCATGGCAGACAGTTTTAAAAGTGACTTTAACGGTTTTAATGTCAGGTAGAGATCCAGCGACTGTTTTCCTGTAAACGGAGAGGGAATTCCATATTTTTCATATCGTGCTTCCAGATAGGGCTGGTCAAATCGTTCTCCGTTGTAAGAAATCATCAAATTATATTGCTGAAGAAATTGTGAAAAAATTCTCAGAATTGTCTCTTCTTCACTGGCATTTTCGGCCATCCATTGATAAAAATTCCAAGTTTCATCTTCAATTCCAACAGCTCCGATCAGGTATAAATACGTGGAATTTCTTGATAATCCGGTGGTTTCAATGTCGTAAAAAACAGGTGTAAAATTGTATTTTTGGAAGAATTTTCCAGTGAAAAATTTAACAGTCTCAAAGTCTGGAAACCCTTGTAAAATGGGCATTTTTTTAACAATCATGTTAATAATTTTTCCTTTCTGAAATTGTTTTTAATTATACACAAGAAAATGAAATTTGGGTAGTGCTTTTTTTGAAAAAATGGTTTATATTATAAACAGGTTGATAAAAATGTACAAAAAAGTATATGGATTTTATCAAAAATAGAGCACTTTGGTGGTGCTTAATATAAAAGGAGGGAACGAAATGGGAATTTTAACCTTTAAGGGTGGTGTTCATCCTTATGACGGAAAAGAATTATCCAAGAACAGTCCGGTAGTGAAATATCTGCCAAAGGGAGATATGGTATATCCTCTTTCCCAGCATATCGGTGCTCCGGCTGCAGCGATAGTTCAGAAGGGAGACCATGTGCTCGCAGGACAGAAGATCGCAGATGCTGCGGGGTTTGTCTCATCACCGATCCATTCGTCTGTTTCCGGTACGGTAAAAGGAATCGAACCGCGCCTGACAGCAACAGGTTCTATGGTCAATTCCATTATCATTGAGAATGACCAGCAGTATGAAAGTGTGGAATTTACTCCTGCACGTCTGGAAGATCTTTCGAAAGAGGAGATTTTGGCGAGAATTAAAGAAGGCGGAGTAGTGGGAATGGGCGGCGCCGGATTCCCCACACAGGTAAAGCTTGCGCCAAAGGAACCGGAGAAGATCGATCATATCCTTGTAAACGGTGCCGAGTGTGAACCCTATCTTACCAGTGACTACAGAAGAATGCTGGATGACTCTGAGAAGCTGATCGAGGGCTTAAGAGTTATGCTGAAGCTCTTTGACAATGCGAAGGGATATATCTGTATTGAGGATAACAAGCCTGACTGTATTGCGAAACTGAAAGAAATGGTAAAAGATATTCCACGTATTGAAGTAGCAGAGCTGATGACCAAGTACCCACAGGGTGGTGAGCGTTTCCTGATCAAAGCTGTCACAGACAGAGAGATCAACTCTGCCATGCTTCCGGCAGATGCAGGATGCGTAGTTGACAACGTAGATACCGTAATTGCTGTTTATGAAGCCGTTATCCTTGGAAAACCTGTTATGGACCGTATCGTGACAGTAACAGGACAGGGGATTAAGAATCCGCAGAACTTTGATGTCCTTTCCGGAACAGATATGGCAGAGCTTATAGAAGCTGCCGGCGGACTGACAGACAATGTATCCAAAGTAATTTCAGGTGGTCCTATGATGGGATTTGCCATGTATGACACTCATGTACCATGTATTAAGACAAGCTCCGCATGTCTCTGCCTGGAGAAGGATGATGTGGCAGATGCCGAACAGACTGCATGCATTAACTGCGGCAGATGTGTAGGAGTCTGTCCCGGCCATGTCATTCCTGCAAGACTTGCAACCTTTGCAGAGCATGGTGACATGAAGAGCTTCCAGAAATTTGATGGTATGGAGTGCTGCGAATGTGGCTGCTGCAGTTATATCTGCCCTGCCAAGCGTCCGCTGACCCAGATGATCAAATCTATGCGTAAGATGGTTCTGGCAAGCCGTAAGAAAAAGTAAAAGGGGGACATCGTAATGGATCAGATGTTACATGTATCATCCAATCCCCATGTCCGGGATAAGATGACAACAAGCAAAATCATGCAGCTTGTGGCACTGGCGCTTCTGCCGGCCACACTGTTTGGAATTTATAATTTTGGCCTTCGTGCCTTACTGGTAGTAGTGATCACCGTCGCTTCCAGTGTATTCTTTGAGTGGATTTATGACAAGCTGATGCATAAGAAGAACACAATTACAGACTTCAGTGCAGTTGTTACAGGTTTATTACTTGCATTAAATATGCCTGCATCAATTCCGCTCTGGATGCCTGTACTTGGCAGTGCATTTGCGATTATCGTTGTAAAACAGCTCTTCGGTGGTCTGGGACAGAACTTCATGAACCCGGCACTTGCAGGAAGATGTTTCCTGATGATCTCTTTCGCAGGAAAGATGACAGATTTCGCAGTAAGCGACAGCTTCAGAGGTGTGGTAGATACTGTATCCGGTGCAACTCCTCTGGCAGCTCTGAAACAGAATGGATTTACAGACAGTTCTGTATCTGTATTACATATGTTTATCGGTGATATCCAGGGAACTATCGGTGAGACTTCTGCCCTTGCGATCCTGATCGGAGCAGCAATCCTTCTGGTTTTCAAGGTGATCGATCTGAAGATTCCGCTTACCTATATTGGAAGTTTCGCAGTATTTGTAATCCTTTACATGCTTGGAACAGGCAAGGGATTTGACGTGAACTATCTGTTCAGCCACATCTTCGGCGGTGGTCTTATGCTTGGTGCATGGTTTATGGCTACAGACTATGTCACAACACCGATCACACCAAGAGGACAGTATGTATACGGTGTCTGTCTTGGTGTACTGACTGCGGTCTTCCGTCTCTTTGGCGGTTCCGCAGAGGGCGTATCCTATGCGATCATTTTCTGCAACCTGTTAGTTCCGATGATTGAACGTGTGACTCGTCACCCGGCATTTGGGAAAGGGGGCAAAAAGGCATGAGTAACAGAATTATCAAAGATACCATAGCCATTACAGTGATTACACTGGTGGCTGGACTTGCCCTTGGTGTAGTCCAGGATATTACAGCAGATCCTATTGCAAAGCAGGAAGCACAGGCGAAACAGGATGCGTATAAGGCAGTATTTGCAGATGCGGACAGCTTTGAGACAGTGGATGTGGATGCGGATGCCATGCAGTCTTATCTGGATGAGAACGGATATGCGGCACAGTCCATAGATGAGACTATGCTTGCCAAAGATGCTTCAGGCAATGAACTGGGATATGCATTTACAGTAACCACTTCCGAGGGTTACGGCGGAGATATCCAGTTTGCAATGGGTATTCAGGATGACGGTACCTTAAATGGAATTTCCATTCTTTCCATTGGTGAGACCGCAGGTCTTGGTATGAGAGCAAACACAGATGCATTTAAGGATCAGTTCAAAGATAAGAACGTAGATAAATTTGAATATACAAAGACCGGTGCCACAGCGGATGATCAGATCGATGCGTTAAGTGGTGCCACTATTACAACGAATGCCATGACAAACGGTGTTAATGCCGGATTATGTGCATTCCAGTATGAGAAAGGGGGAAATCAGTGATGAAACCAAACACACCTGCTGAACGTTTATATAACGGAATCATCAAAGAAAATCCTACCTTTGTACTGATGCTTGGTATGTGTCCTACACTGGCTATCACCACATCTGCAACCAATGGTATCGGAATGGGACTTACTACAACAGTGATTCTTGCAGCATCCAACTTAATGATCTCTCTTCTGAGAAACTTTATTCCGGACAGAGTGCGTATGCCTGCATTTATCGTAGTTGTTGCTTCCTTTGTAACAGTTGTACAGCTTCTTTTACAGGGATTTATTCCAAGCCTGTATGACTCCCTTGGAATCTATATTCCTCTGATCGTAGTTAACTGTATCATCCTTGGACGTGCAGAAGCATATGCATCCAAGAATAAACCGATTGCCTCTCTGTTTGATGGTATTGGTATGGGTCTTGGATTTACCTTAAGTATCACCTGTATCGGTGCAGTACGTGAGCTGATCGGCGCAGGTTCTCTGTTCGGACATCAGATTCTTCCTCTGGCAGATGCTGCAGCAGGTAAGGCTGGTTATGAACCGATCACAATCTTTATCCTGGCACCCGGAGCATTCTTTGTTCTGGCAGCGCTTTCTGCATTACAGAACAAATTCAAAATCGGTGCAGCCAAACGTGGCATTGATCCAAGTAATCCTGATTGCGGCGGAAGCTGTGCAGCCTGTGGCAATACCATGTGTAAGGGAAAAAGGGGGTAATGGATTATGAAAGAACTTTTGATCATACTTGTAAGCTCAGCGATTGTAAATAACGTAGTCCTCAGCCAGTTCCTTGGCCTCTGTCCTTTCCTTGGTGTTTCCAAGAGTGTTGAGACAGCAGCCGGCATGGGCGGTGCGATCATCTTCGTTATTACACTGTCATCTTTTGTGACAGGTATTATTTACAATGCTATCCTGGTTCCTACGAACCTGACTTATCTGCAGACTATCGTATTCATCCTGCTGATCGCGGCGCTGGTACAGTTTGTAGAGATGTTCCTTAAGAAGACAATGCCTTCCCTGTATCAGGCACTTGGTGTGTATCTTCCACTGATCACAACAAACTGTGCGGTTCTTGGTGTTGCCCTTACAAACGTGCAGAAAGAGTATAATGTTCTTCAGGGAACAGTGAACGGATTTGCAACAGCAGTGGGCTTTACTATTTCCATCGTGCTGATGGCTGGTATCCGTGAGAAAATCGCATACAATGACATTCCAAAATCCTTCCAGGGATTCCCTACAGTTCTGCTGACAGCCGGACTGATGGCAATTGCCTTCTTCGGATTTTCAGGACTGATTTAAGGAGGGGACTGGTATGAATATAGGAGCAATTATCGCGGCAACTGTACTGGTTGCGGCAGTAGGTCTTTTTATCGGTGTTTTCCTTGGCGTTGCCGGTAAGAAGTTTGCTGTGGAAGTGGATGAGAAGGAAGTTGCTGTTCGTGAGGCGCTTCCCGGTAATAACTGCGGTGGCTGTGGTTATCCCGGCTGTGATGGTCTGGCAGCAGCGATCGCCAAAGGTGAGGCACCTGTAAATGGATGTCCGGTAGGCGGTGAGCCTGTCGGAAAAGTGATCGCAGCGATCATGGGACAGGAAGTTGTGGAGACTGCCCGTCAGGTGGCGTATGTGAAGTGTGCGGGTACCTGTGAGAAGACGAAGGATAATTATGAGTATACAGGTGTGGAAGACTGTGAGATGATGGCTTTCATTCCCGGTGGTGGTGCGAAGTCCTGTACTTATGGATGCCTTGGTTTTGGAAGCTGCGTGAAGGCCTGTCCGTTTGGGGCGATTGATGTTGTGAACGGTGTGGCGGTTGTTGATAAGGAGGCTTGTAAGGCCTGCGGTAAGTGTGTTGCCAAGTGTCCGAAGCATCTGATCGAGCTTGTGCCCTATGAGCAGACTACGTTTGTGCAGTGTAGTTCTCATGCGAAAGGTAAGGCTGTTACTTCGGCGTGTGAGGTTGGCTGTATCGGATGTAAGAAGTGTGAGAAGACTTGCCCGAATGGGGCGATTACGGTTGATAATTTCTGTGCGCATATTGATTATAGTAAGTGTACGAATTGTGGGGCTTGTAAAGAGGTTTGTCCGAGACATATTATTCAGTAATGGGAGAAAGAACTGCTGTGCGGTGGCATGGCGGTTCTTTTTGTTGTTAGGGCAAAGCCCTGTTTGCCATTGTGGAGTTTTTCGCTGATCCGAAAAACGGAGCTTTGGAAAACAAATAAA